>JAISYO010000095.1 GCA_031269865.1 Dysgonamonadaceae bacterium
AGTATAAAACCGACAATAACGGCTATAAAAATTAGAAAGAAAGGATTTTCCATAAAAAATGAATTTTAATTTGCTTTAATTAGGCTGTTAATTGTTTTATTGCATTAATTGTATTGTTAAAACTACCTGATATATTGCTATTTATATCTAAATATTCGGAAATTTTTTGTGCGGTTTCCAATTGTTATACTTTCAATTCTCATAATATTTTGTTTCTGAATAATTTCAGATTTGCAAAGATACTAAATTTTCCCCACTTCCACCGTTTGTCCGTCAATCACTTTTTCCACTTTTACTATGGCGCCGTTGGGCAGTTTCTCGCCGGAAGTTACGGCGTCGATTTCGTGGAAAGATCCGCGCACCGAGATTTGAATTTTGCCCTTGCCCGATTTGTTTTCGGGTATCGGCAAATAAACGTCGGCGATTTTGCCAAGCGTTTCTTCGATACGGAAAGTGTTGTCTTTCTGCAATTTGAGCAAAATTTTTACCAAACCGAAAAAGATTGCCACAAACACAAGTCCCGTCAGCACCGACAAGGCAACGACTACGCCCTTCGAAGCTATCGCGCCCGAAAAACAAACGCCGCCCCAACCCGCGCCGAGCAGGAAATTTACCATATTGCGCACCGAAAAAAAGTGCGACACGCCCACATCATCGCCGTCAGCCGTCGTGTCAAAATCGGCATCGTCAAAAATGTTGCCCCCAACAAAGGATATAACCGTTTGAATGACAAAAATCAACGAGGCAATTAACGCGATCGCCCAATATATTTTCAAGTCGGGGGAAAGTGAATTAAAAAAGTGTATCATATTCTGTTTTTTCAGGTATTCATACCACCACAAACGTGAATAACCTGCCCGGTTACGTAAGACGACAAGTCAGAGGCGAGGTACAACGCCGTATTCGCCACGTCTTCGGGCGTGCCGCCACGTTTCAATGGAATTTGTTCCGCCCATTGCTTGCGCACTTCTTCCGAAAGGGCGTGTGTCATTTCGGTAATGATGAAGCCGGGGGCGATGCAGTTGGCACGCACGCCACGTGAGCCAAGCTCTTTGGCGATGGATTTTGCCAAGCCAATCATTCCCGCTTTCGAAGCCGAATAGTTGGCTTGCCCCGCGTTCCCCGAAACACCGACTACGGAACTCATATTGATGATGCTGCCCGACCTTTGGCGCATCATAACGGGCGTGAGGGCGTGCACGAAATTGAACGCCGATTTCAGGTTCACGTTGATAACCATATCCCATTGCTGTTCGCTCATACGCATCATCAAGCCGTCGCGCGTAATTCCGGCATTGTTTACCAAAATATCCACGCGCCCGAAATCCTTCACGATTTCGTCCACCACTTTGTGCGTATCTTCAAAATTGGCGGCGTTAGAGGCATAAGCCTTCACTTTCACGCCGAAAGCGGCGATTTCTTTCTCTGTCGCCTGCGCATTTTCGTCGATATTCAAGTCGGTAAAGGCAATGTTCGCGCCTTCCGAGGCAAATTTCAAGGCGATGGCTTTTCCGATGCCGCGGGCTGCGCCCGTAACGATGGCTGTTTTTCCTTCCAATAATTTCATTCTGTTTGTTTTCTCGTTAATACTTATTCTTTTTGATTCCTTTGAAAATCAAGTCATTAACCAATGCCCTATCCTCGCGGTTGTTCATATTCAAATCGAAAACGCCGCGTATGGCGGGCACTTCAAGCCCCTTCAATGCGTAATGCAACAGTCGGGCGGTTTGGGGAATGTCGGCAATTTCAAAAATGCCCGACTTGACGCCCTCTTCCATAATCGTTTGCAAATAGCCTATTTCTTTCAAATCGAAGCCCTTGCGCACGTTTTCCACGCGCCATATATTGCGGAAGAAGTTGGCGCGTAGGGTGCCGTTGCGGACTACCACGACTTTAATTGCGTTCAGCCGGGTAAACAGAAAGAGCATCAACTTGTCGTCGGCGGGCATATCGCGCTTCAACACGCCTTCGAGTTGAAGGCACAAATTGTTCAATTCGGTTTCAGCCACTGCGCTGTAAATATCGCGCTTGCTGCTGAAGTAGGTATATAGCGTCCGGCGTCCTTTTTTAGAGGCTTCGGCAATATCGTTCATCGTGGTATTCTCGATACCATTCCTTGCGAAAAGTTGCCGAGCCACCTCTATTAACGTCAGTTTTGTTTTTGCGATTGCCATACGATACGTTGCATTTGTGCAAAGATAATGAAAGTTGTGAGCAAAAGCAAATTTATTTGCATTTTGCCGAAACGCATCTTATCTTATGTAAAGATAGTGAAAACTGAGTGTGAAAACAAATTTATTTGCGTTTTTGCCCGAAAGGGCAGGATATGAATAACCGCAGGTGCAACCTGCGGATAATACAAACACCTGACAAACAACCTATAAGATCGAATTTCAGGCGTTGTTCAACCCTGACGGGTTGCAGAGCAGGGGATTGCCTTTTCCGTAAGTTTCACTGTTGGTTATTCAAATTATTTCCTAACGGAAATTTTCAATTCCAAAAATCAAGGATTTCAAGATAAAAAAAATCACGTAATAAAAATACGTGATTTCCTGAAAAACAATCTTATGAAGACCAAATCCTTGGGATTTGAATCGGGGTGGAAGACGGGGCTCGAACCCGCGACCTACGGAACCACAATCCGTCGCTCTAACCAACTGAGCTACAACCACCATCTTTTTTGCGGTTGCAAAGGTATAATAATTTTTCGTCATCTCGCACATTTTTCCCGACTTTTTCTATCGAGTATGGCAACAAAATTTGAACACGCTTCAAAAAATTATCCGTATCTTTGTCCCCGGAAAGAAATTCTTTCTTGTGT
>JAISYO010000098.1 GCA_031269865.1 Dysgonamonadaceae bacterium
TGGGATTTTCATCGGAAAACGAAACCTGGGGCGGGGAATTTTTTGTTTACCGCAAGGGTTTCCGCTCTTTCTCGCACGTTGCCCAATTGGAACAATTCGCGTGGATTTTGGGCGATAAAATGGCGGAAAATCCGAAAATTTCCGCACTTTCCATCAGTGGAAACGACTGCCGTTTCAAACCCTTCTTCACGGAAAACGAATGGACATACTACACACGGCAAATCGAAAAGCCTTCGGTAACAACCTCTTCCGTGGGGCGGCTGTTCGATGCCCTGAGCTTTGTCTTGGGCTTCAATCGGGCAATTTCCTTCGAAGGCGAAGCCGCTATGCACGTGGAAAAATTGGCTCAATCGGCGGTTTCCGTTTCCGAAACGGGGCTGACGGATTACCTGCACGAGAATTTTTCGGCGAAAGAGCTATTGCTGAGGATAATGGACGAGTTGCCCCTTCATAAGCCCGAAACAATCGCGCTGAATTTCCACTACACGCTAATAAAAATGATAGAGAAAATCGCCGTCCTGAACCACTCAAAAGCCATCGCTTTCAGCGGCGGGGTGTTTCAAAATTCGCTGTTGGTGGATTTGGCGATTGATATGCTAAGCCCCAACTTCGAGTTGTATTTTCACGAAAATATCTCGCCGAACGACGAAAATATCGCTTTCGGACAGCTGAATTATTATTTAAACAAGATGAAATAAGATGAAATTCTTGACGGAATACCGAAACTCGGAATGGGTAAAGCAATCGCTTTCAGCCATCGAAAAGGCGACAACCAAACGCTGGAATATAATGGAAATATGTGGCGGACAAACCCATTCGTTGGTAAAAAACGGCTTGTTGGAACTCTTGCCCGAAAACATCGGTATGATTCACGGACCGGGCTGTCCGGTTTGCGTTACGCCCGCCTCGTTGATCGACAAAGCGGTTTCGTTGATGGAACAAGACGTTGTCCTCTGTTCTTTCGGCGATATGTTGCGCGTTCCGGGAAGCGAGAAAAGCCTCTTGGAAGCCAAAGCCGAAGGGGGCAGATTGCAGATGCTGTATTCCCCCTTGGAAGCTGTTCAATTGGCGAAGGAAAATCCTGACAAACAGATTGTTTTCTTTGCCGTAGGCTTCGAAACCACCGCGCCAAGCAACGCGCTGTCAGTCGTTCAATCTTCAAAATTAGGCTTGGACAACTTTTCCCTCTTGGTTTCGCAAGTATTGGTTATCCCTGCGATGGAATCCATTTTGGACGATCCCTATTGCAATGTGAACGCCTTTTTGGGCGCGGGACACGTGTGCAGCATAACCGGATACAAGGATTACCGTCCCTTGGCTGAAAAATATAAAGTTCCCATCGTTGTTTCGGGATTCGAGCCCGCTGAGTTGCTATTGGCTATCCATCGGGTGGTTTTGCAATTGGAACAAGGACGGCACGAGGTGGAAAATTGTTACGAACGCATTGTTTGCGTGGACGGTAACGCCCACGCAAAAAAAATAATGGAAGAGGTGTTTGAAACCGGGGCGCAAGAATGGCGGGGCATTGGCATTATCCCCGACAGCGGACTTGTCATCAAAGAAAAATACAAAAATTTCGATGCCGTCAAAAAATTTTCCCTGAAAGATAGCAAAAAACACATTAAAAATCAATGTGTTGCCGGCGAGATACTGCGTGGCGTGAAAAAACCGAAGGAATGTCCCGAATTTGGAAAAAACTGCAATCCTTCACACCCGCTTGGCGCACCGATGGTATCGTCGGAAGGGGCTTGCGCCGCATATTATAATTATGTTTAAACGATTGAAATAATGTGCTAATTTGCTAATATGCTAATGGAAATGTGCTTCATCATTCCGTTCCGTGCCACGACACGGAATCTCACGCGGAATCCCACCAAAAGATCTTATTTCCATCCCTATTTTGTATTTAACAAAAAGAAACTCAGTAGCTACGGAATTGCACTACCGCAACCCCTATCAATTGCTGGTTGCCGTGATTCTTTCGGCGCAATGCACCGGCAAGCGCGTGAACACCGTTACGCCACCGCTCTTCGAAGCCTTCCCCACGGTTGAGGCAATGTCCCTCGCGCAGCCCGAAAACCAAAATGCGGGGACTGCGGAATGAAAGCGTGGTGTAGGAATTATGGGAAATAGTGAGATTTATGGTAATCGCATTGAAAATGCAGGTGTATGGGGTTTGTTAAAACTGTTCGTTATATACTCAAAAGGAAAAGGAATGCGAAAAACACAATACAAATGCGGGTTCAATCCGAACTTGTGCAGTCGCTTTTATGCTTTCTTAAACCCCTGATTCACATTTATGTCAAATATATCATTTATAAATCATTTAACATAGTATTTTTTCCCGATTATTATTGTATTTTTGAGGCGTTTAAATCCATCCATTAAAATACATTACGATGAAAAAGACTTTTTTATTCTTCTTGTTTATCGCGCTGGTTTTCAGCATTTCGGCACAACAGTACGACGTGGCGGCTTTCGTCTGGCCCTCATATCATCCCGACGATCGCGCAAAAATCTTCTGGACAGAAGGTATGGGCGAGTGGCAGACGGTAAAGTCCAACAAGGCGAAGTTCCCCGGACACACCCAACCGCGTTATCCGCTCTGGGGCTACGTAAACGAAGCCGATCCCTACGTGATGGAAATGCAAATCGCCGCCGCCACGCGACACGGCGTCAATGTTTTCATCTACGACTGGTATTGGTATGACGGAATGCCCTTCCTTGAAGGTTGCCTCAACGACGGTTTCTTGAAAGCCGCCAACAACCGCGAGATGAAGTTCTACCTGATGTGGGCAAACCACGACGTAAACCAAACGTGGGACAAACGCCTCGCCGGACAACCCAACAACAGCCTGATATGGAAGGGCGGTGTTGATCGGCGGCAGTTTGAAATCCTCTGTAAAAGAGTGATAGAGAAATACTTCTCGCAACCAAACTACTACACGGTGGACGGCAAGCCGAGTTTTATGATTTACGAAATGCAGACGTTTATCGACGGTATAGGCGGCGTGAAGGAAGCGAAAGAGGCTCTCGAATGGTTTCGCGCCGAAGTGAAACGCGCAGGTTTTAAGGGACTTGACTTGCAACTAACCCTTCGGGCAAATATGCAGGGCAATATCACGGGCATCGCCGGCGACAATGTCGGGACGCAAAAAAACGTCATCAAAGAACTCGGATTCGATGGCGGCACGCACTACCAATACTGCCATTTTCTGAATATCGATCGCGATTACACGGATATTCAAGCCGATGCGGTTCGTGAATGGGAAAACATTGATAGTGAATTAGATATACCCTACTATCCGCACGTATCTGTCGGTTGGGACAACAATCCGCGCTTCGAGATGCAGGTGGGCGGCATCGTGAAAAACAACACACCCGACAATTTTGAAAAAGCCCTTCGCGATGCAAAAAAATTCGTGGATACGCACCCGAAACAAGCACCGCTGATAACCATCAACAGCTGGAACGAGTGGACGGAAACAAGTTACCTGCAACCCTGCACTATGTTCGGTTACGGCTATTTAGAGGCGGTAAAAAAGGTTTTTGTCAAATAAAAAATAGAGATGAAAATGAACAAGCTATTCGCATTATTGTTGTTTACTGCCCTGACAATCAGTATTTCGGGGCAGCAGAAATCCGTGAATTACGGCAACGTACTCGCAGGAACGGACGAACTCGGACGTTCACTGCCTTTTAGCGACGAAACGGGCGCACCACGCGAAAACCGTCAGGTGGGGTTGTTCTATTTTCTCTGGCAGGGCGATACCGCATCAAAGACGTCCGAAACACATTGGGATTTGAGCAAAATTGTGCCTCAACACCCCGAAGTATTGAACGATTTCGACAACCCGGCGTGGGGTTCAACGCAAGTCGGCAGGTACTATTTTTGGGGCGAGCCGATCTACGGCTACTATCGTGGCGACGATTATTGGGTTCATCTGCGCAACATTCAACTGCTGACTGATGCCGGCGTGGACTTCCTCGTGATAGACGCCACCAACGCGATCTGGTATCCCACGCAGTCCGGGACTCTTATGGAAGCAATGGAAGCCGTTCGCAAGCAGGGCAAGACACCACCGAAGATTGTTTTTTACACCAACACGCTGTCGGGCAAGACAATGCAGAACATCTACAACGAGTATTACAAACGCGGTGCACCGCGTTATTATCCCGAATGCTGGTATTACCTCGAAGGCAAACCACTGATTATCGGCATCAGCAAAGAGGCAGAAGATTCAGATTATCAGTCGTTTTTTACTTTCCGTGAATCGCAATGGCCCAACGAACCGCAGAAAAAGAACGGCTGGCCTTGGATAGAGTTTGTTCGTCCGCAAACCATTTATACCAACAACTACGGGCAAGCCGAGATAGTGAATGTCTCTGTCTGTCAGCATCCCGATGCGGTGGCAGGTATGGGTGGCGCGGCGTTCTACGGCAATAAAAACAATTGGGGCAGATCCTACCGCAACGGTGTGGCAGGCAATCCCGAAACCGACATCAAATACGGCTATAACTTTCAGGAACAATGGGATTTTGCCCTCAAACAGGACGTACCGTTTATATTTATTACCGGTTGGAACGAGTGGATAGCCGGACGATGGGCAAGCACCGACGGCAACCCCGAACATTCCTATTTCTGCGACGCCGCAAGTCCCGAATTTAGCCGCGACATCGAGCCAACGCGCACCGCCGGAATCAACGACAACTACTATATGCAGATGACGGCTAACATACGCCGTTACAAGGGTATTGCCGATGTACCACTCGCCAAACAGCAGACAATAAGCAATTTAAGCGATTGGAATAAGGTGTCTGACTGTTATACAGACTATATTGGCGACACTAAGGCACGTACCCATTCGGATGCGCAGTCCAAACCCAAAATATCTTATACCAACGGGGGCAGGAACGATTTTCATATCCTGAAAGTGGCAGCCGATAAACGGCAAATCTATTTCTATGCGCGTACCGTTGAGGCGATTACGCTCAAAGGTGGCGATGCCAAACTGCAACTTTACATTGATGCCGATCGCTCGTTTGCCACCGGCTGGAACGGCTACGACTACCGCATCGACGGCGGTAAAACGCTATTGCAATTCACTGATGACAAGTGGGTTGAAGCAGGTAAAACAGACTGCGTAATGGAAGGCGCAGAAATGATGATAAAGCTTCCCCTCAATCTGATAAAACTGCAATTTCCGCTCGACATCGAGTTTAAGTGGAGCGACAATACGGTAAACGACAGCGATCCGCTCGATTGGTATATCAACGGCGATGTCGCGCCCGGAGGAAGGTTTAATTACATTTTTAAACAAAAATAACAATATGAAAATCAAATTATTATCCGCAATGATTTTTGCAACCTGCGCAATATGTGCGCAGCAGTCGCCGATAAACTACGGCAACAATCTTCCTGCCACCGACGCGCTCGGACGGACACTGCCAACAGCCAAACAGACGGGCGGGCAGAAAGACAAATACGTCGCTATGTTCTACTGGACTTGGCATCAGGGCAATGACGACACCACCTATCAGGTGCGTAACATTTCCGAAATCAAACGCACCTATCCCGAAGCGATGAAAGACTACAACCACCCTGCTTGGGGCGACAAAAAGCCTGGCTTCTTCTTCTGGGAACAGCCCCTTTTGGGTTACTACAAGACGACAGACGAGTGGGTGTTGCGCAAGCACGCAGAAATGCTCGCCGATGCAGGCGTTGATGCCGTCTTTTTCGATTGTACCAACGGAAGTATCACGTGGATAGATTCTTACGAAGCCTTGTTCAAATCGTGGGATAAAGCTCAAAAAGATGGAGTTAAGACACCCGGAATCGCCTATATGTTGCCTTTCGGCGCCAACGACAACTCGCTGACGTCGTTGCGCCAACTCTATCGCGACGTTTATAAACCTGGAAGGTATAAAAACTTGTGGTTCTTTTGGAAAGGCAAGCCCTGCATTATGGCGTATCCCGACAACCTGACGGATTCGGACGAAGATCGCGAGATACGCAACTTCTTCACTTTCCGTCCCGGACAGCCCGACTATGTTTGTTGTCCCGACTACGATCGCAACGATCAGTGGGGCTGGCTCGAAAACTACCCCCAACACGGTTATATCAAAGGTAAAAACGGTAAATTTGAGCAGGTTACGGTAGGCGTTGCCCAAAATGCAGGTCCCTCAACCAACGGACATTGCAGTGCGTTCAACCTGCCCGGCACCTACGGACGCAGTTTCAGTCAGCGCAAGGGTTTCGATCCGCGCCCCGACGCCTATCTCTACGGCTGGAACTTTCAAGAGCAGTGGGAACGCGCCTTCGAACTCGATCCCGAACTCGTTTTCATAACCGGTTGGAACGAATACATCGCCGGAATATGGCTTCCCAAACACGGATGGACGGGCGATCCCTTCTCGTTTGTCGATCAGTACGATTGGGATCATAGTCGCGACATTGAACCCAACAAAGGCTGGGGCGACAAGGGCGATGTGTATTATTATCAACTGATTGACTATATTCGCCATTTCAAGGGTATGGCGCAGGTTGCGGAATCGGTTTCCGCCCCCAAAACGATCCGCATCGGCAAAAAAGGCGAGTGGGACAATATACAACCCGTTTTCAAAGCCTACAAGGGCAACACCGGACACCGCAGCCATCGCGGACGTTACAATATGTACTACACCAACAACACAGGGCGCAACGACATTGTCGCCGCCAAAGTAGCCCGCGACGACAAAAATATCTATTTCTATGCCGAAACGGATAAGCGCCTCAGCCCCAAAACCGATCGCAACCGTATGCTGCTCTTCATCGACATTGATCGCGACAAAGCCACCGGGTGGAACGGTTATGACTTCATTATCAACCGTATAAACCCGAAAAAGAAAGCCGTTGTCGAGAGAAATATCGGTGGCGAATGGAAATGGGAAAAAACGGCAGAAGTAAATTATTCCGAATCAGCCCAATCCGTCGAGATAGCCATTCCTCGCAAACTGCTCGATTTGGAGGGCAAAGACGTTGATATTGAGTTTAAATGGAACGATAATATGCAGGAAGAAGGCAACATTATGGATTTCTACGTCAATGGTGACACCGCCCCCGGCGGACGGTTTAATTACAGATATTCGGAATGAAACAGATCATCTTTACCTTTATATCGCTATGTCTTTTGACACCTGCGAATGCCAAGTCGGACGCTGTTCACTGCTTGGGCAATGGACAAATGCTTGTTTATGAGCGTCAATCCGACATTCTGCAATTAATTGGAAATCCGTATAGCACCCCTTCAACGTTTTCATTGCAATTACCTGGGGGCTACGAAGTTGTGTCCGAAAGAGAGAAGGGCGGCGCTATTTGGACGCACCGTATCAGCAAGGACGGCGTTGCGGTTGCGGAAATAACCGATTTTGTAGTTTCCGGTATGCCTTGTTTCGTGCGAAAAATCAATGCGTTTCAGGCGTTTCATTATCGATCGGTTTTACTGACGGAAGATGTTACTGACATTCGCGCCGAATATGCAATCGGATTGCAATCGGCGTTGTTGATGAAAACGCCTCGCGGAACGCCTTTTTACAACGATTATCCGCTTATTAATAACCTATATAACAGATTTCTAACTATCGGATCGCTTTCATTGCACGGCGACAAACTCTTGGTGGAACGTGGCGAAGGGGTGCTGTATGTAACGGGCGGTTTGTATCCTGACTGTTCGGAAACTGCCACCGCCGTTTTGAATGCGCCCTACAACGACTTGCTGCAACAAACGCGCTTGTATTGGGCAGATTTTACAGCCCGCCGTCGCGATTTTGGCAGTCTTATCCCCCAAAATGCGCCTCAACGCGACAAACTGCTACAAACAATTGATGATGTGTCTGTTATGCTTAAATGCCAGCAGGCAAACGAAGGGGCTGTCATCGCCGGATACAATTACCATTTGGGATACGTGCGCGATCAGTACGGTGTGTCGCGGGGCTTGCTTGCGCTCGGATATGCGGACGAAGCACGCCAAATACTTGATTTCTACTATCGTATATGGTGCAAAGAAGGAAAAATACAAAACGCTCAGGGTGTTGGCAATTTTGCATTTCACGTGCACGAGAACGATAACGTGGAAATTACCGGCTATCTGCTTGTTCAGGCTTTCGACTACCTACAATCTACCGG
>JAISYO010000051.1 GCA_031269865.1 Dysgonamonadaceae bacterium
GCCATCCACATATTGACGACTTTGCAGTTCATTTCGAGCGCAATTTCGCTCATCTTCCGCAGGTAGTCGAGCGATTCCTGCCGTACCTTCGCGTCGATGTTCGTTAAAGTTCCTTTGCCCCATTCCTTGACGGTAAATACATCGGGGATGATGGATACGGTTGTTTTGCCGTAATCCTCCATCCGTTTTTTCATGTCCTTCACGTTGTCGGGACGGATATCCCACGTTCCGACCAGTTCGATTCCTTCCACGTAAGGGATTTTTACCGCCTGCGCCAACATCTCTTCCGTTGACGGGTTGTCTTTGTAACCCTTGCAAAAACGGTCGCAGGTGTTACCCAAATTTCCTAAGATTACTGAATACTTGTACATAATCTTTTTATTTTTGATTAATTATATATTTCTGAAACGTCTATTAAAGTACGTTCAAACATTTTTTGCGAACCTTTGACATTCGGATGGTGGAAAAAGTCGTGCCAACCGGTAGTCGTGCTGTAATCTTCGAACCACATCATGTCTTTATCAACTTCCTGTCCATCACGATTCAGGGAAGTGGCAACATCAAATTTACAGCCATTGATACCGTGTTTCCTGCGAACCTTTTCTATTACCTCATTCACTTCAATCTGAGTACTGCTTTCGTTACTCGGAATGTTATTCAGGATAGGAATCGCACCTTGCGAACGAATATAATCAATCAATTCATTGAGGTTCGCTTCCGTATTCCCCCCATTGGTACCGATGGTTACCATCACGTATTCTGCCTCGATAAATGGCAATTCGTTTTTTATATAACCGAGCAAGGTATTAATCGTACCCCCTCCACGTCCACTTGACATGGCATTGCCGTTCAATTTGGCTATTATTTGTTGTGTCCACGATTTGGGAAAATCTTTGGATGGGAAATAGCCTTCCGGCTGAGTAATGGAATCGCCGTAAATCAAGACTTTTATTTTATTTTTCAAGGCAAAAACTGTTATTTGCTTGACGAGCAGGGATGCTCCCTCTGTCAGTTTGAAACAATAGTTATCCCATTGCATACCAACGCTGAAACCCGTCTGCAAAGCCCCTTTTCCACAACCGCCGGTGCCATCATTTATTGCCGACACCTCAGCCGATTCGCCGGACTGTTCATCAATTATACGGACTTTTGCTTGTTGATAGATATGATAGATTTCAATCCGGTAATCGTGTCCGCCTCGAAGAAAATCAACGCTAACCTCTGATATAGGCGTTGTACGAATGGATATTTTTTTATTGGGCACATCTATACAAGCACTAAAATCGCCAAGATCGCTGAGAAACTCCGCCTTAGTGTCTGCTGAAAACCGGACTTTGTAGCGCACCATACGCTCGGCTAGGGCATAAAACTTTTCCAATTTAGCCATCTGCCCTGCCTGCGTAATGTTCAGCCCTTCGGCGTTGTATTGTCCGCATCCATTCAACGTCAGTTCTGAAATGGACACATTACTATTCAGCACCTTATCATACATCACACCTTTAACCGCCGAATCTATTTCGAATACAGATTGGCGAGCGGCTGCCGGTAGAAATGTAAGCAGCATAAAAATAGCAATCAATCCATTTTTCATATCTTCACTTCAATGCCTCTTTGCAATACTGCACACATTTTGCCACTTCCAGCACCGGGTTGGAATCTTTCGGCACGTTGTATTCAAGTTCAATATCCACTTCGATGGGGTATTTCTCTTTTTTGAGCAGTTGCAGAATTTCCTTTATCGGCGTTGCGCCCTGCCCCCAAGGTTTATTCACGCCGCAAGCGTCCGCAGCCGTAGGTCCTGTCTTGTCTTTCAAATGCAAACTGACGATACGATCGTGGTTTTGGCGGATAAAATCGCAAGGATTCTTGCCCGTTACCCCGAAATAATGCCCTGCGTCAAAATTCAGCTTGATGCTGTTGCTAACCGCAAAAATCGGATCGTAACTGAATCCGGGATCGCCAGCCTGACAGTGGTTGTGGAAAATAAGATACAATCCGTGTTTTTCGGCGAAAGGCGCGACACGTTTGGCGGTTTCGAGCGACACTTCGGTAGTGATGCCGATAGCCCCAAGCGTTTTGCACACGCGGAAAGCATAATCAATTTCCTCAGGCGAACCAAATGTTTCGAGTTTCAAGATATTGATTTTTACCCCTTTCGCATCGAACATTCTTTTGATTTGCCTGAACTTGCCCATCGAAACCTTTGTCCGCCATTCCTTTTGGTTTTGGGCGGGGATACCTGCGAAGGACTCAACCGTACCACCCATCAACTCAACGGAACTAAGTCCGGATTGCAGGGCATAGTTCAGCGTTGCTTCCAAGGACTTGTCGGGCATATCGCGGTAGCTGTATGTGATCGTGCCAACCTGCACACCCCCGAAATTTGAATCGGGCGACAATTCCCTCAGCCATATATTGCGGAAACTGATGGCGGTGCCGTGATCTTGCAGTTGCAAAGGCAGTTTGCCGTGTGGCTTGTAGCCGCTCTTGTCGTAAGTCGTGCCTTTGAGGTTGAAATTGTTCTGCACCAACACGCCGTTTTGGAATACAGTCATACGGGCAGGAATCGCCACCGTGCCGTCGGCATTGAAACGCGGCGCCATATAAATGACATCATAGCTCTGCCATTCGCCAGCCTTGCGACAAGCATTAACTAAGGGTGCGCTCTGCGTATAGATGCTACCTGCCGTGCCGTCCACGTAAGTCGGGTTTTCATTGTTGTAGCAATCAAGTATTTGCACTTCGTAAAGGCGTTGAAAATGGATACCGCTGTTCCCTTTGTTCTGCCCTTCGCCCTCAACGTTGGCAGGAATGCGCCACTCAATATGGAACTGTATGTCGCCGAAGGAACTGCGTGTTTCGATGCTGCCGCCGCCTTTGGTAACAGTCATCGCGCCGTTTTCGATTTTCCACTTGACATTGCCGCCGCCAACCGACTGCCATTCATTGAAATTTTTGCCGTCGAAAAGGACGATGGCGTCCGACGGCGGTTTGTTACATTCGGTTGCAGGATTGACTACCTGCGGTCCCACATAATTAGATTGTGCGCTTAATCCAAAAGCCGAAAGCGCAAAAACTGCTGTAAATAAATACTTTAATTTGTTCATCTCGTAAATTTTTAATTATTATTTAATTTATTCTTCTAATACCATTCAATTTTTCAATCACTCCGTCAATACTCCATTTTTATCAATACAGGCAACAGCCTGAATTACTGCTTTTCCATTTTCTATCGTGAAAGGGTTGTCAGAAGCGTAATTTCGCATTCGGCAACCAAACAAGGAAACGGACAGCTCACGATCGCCACGCACAAGCATATAGTCCCACGACTCGTTTTCGGGAACGGTTGTCAATGCCGCATTCCCGCCCGAAAAAGCCTCCACGTTGCTTAGCGAAAGGTGTCCTTCGC
>JAISYO010000124.1 GCA_031269865.1 Dysgonamonadaceae bacterium
CGCCGCGCTGTTCATTTGGCGGTAACGCGCCTGTCCGACGGTTTGCACCCACGCGCCGCGAAATTCGCGTTTGGGCGTGGAATCAGGAATCCGCGTCAGCGAGGCGTGTTTCGAAGAACCGCAACCCGGCAATAAAACTGTCGAGAGGATAAGTCCAAGGGCGTAAAAAAGTTTTTTCCAATTTATAATCATAGGGACGATAATGTTTTCAGAAAGCAAAGGTATCATTTTATCGGCATAGAAGAAAGAGATTGGGGTAAAAAATAAGTTCGGATGTTTAGACGTTTGGATGTTTGAAACAATATGCTAATGTGCTAATAAAGGTTTTCCGTCATTCCGTTCCGTGCCACGACACGGAATCTCACACGAAATCCCCCTTGTTTCTATGGGTTTGAGCGTTCGGAAGTTTGGAAGTTCGGACGTTATACCCCTAAAAAAACCTTATTTTTACCTTTTATAATAAAGAGCCGTCCTTGTGGGGCAAGGAAAAGACGAAAGGACAAACGTCCAAACGCCCGGACTTCTGAACGCCCAAACGTCCGAACCGCATTTCAAGTAATGAAAAGATAGTCGTCGCTTTCCAGCAGGGCATCGGGGGTGTGCTGTTTCGGGTAAATCACGATGCGGCTGTAATCGGGGAAAAGGCGTTCCAAGCGTGTCGGCAGATGATCCAATATGGATATGTGCGACACGTAGCCCGCGTGTGCCGAGATGAGGACGATGATGTCGTCTTTCTTAATCAATTTACTGCACATAAGGGGGTTGCCCCAATCCTTAAACGACTCAAAGGCAAACGGAATGCCGGATTTGCGCCTTTTGGCGATGGCTTTGTTCGTTTCGAGATTCCCAATGTGAAGCACGGGCAGGGAAAGTTCCTGCGACATTTTGCTGATCTTATCCACCCACAACCCGAATCCGCCTTCTTTTTCTGCCAGCGGTGGCGAAATAACTACGATTCGTTTGTGGGTGTTCAGGCTCTGTTCGATGTGGCAGACAAACAGGTTTTTGTCCATATTTTTGATGATGGAATCCACGGTTTCGCCCAACAACCGTTCAATCATACCCACTTTGCCGGGCCAGCCCAGAATGACGATGTCCGACATTGTTTCGCGGGCGATGCGAATGATTCCGCCAGCCGGATTGTGATCGATGGTGGCGATGATTTCCACCTGCACGTCCGCAGCCATTGCTGTTTTCACAAATTCTTGCAGTTTTTTGCGGAAACCGATGATGTTTTGTTCCGCTTCCTTGTTGTTTGGCATTACCCCAAGCAGCGAGATGGAATTTTTTGATTTTTTGTCCTTGATCAACAGCGCAAGTTCCACGTGGTGTCCGATATTGGAAGGGTTGGCGATGGGGACGAGGATTTTTTCCTGCGTGAATTGCTTCATCGCCGACGACGTCAAGAGCGCGTTTTCTTCGCTGATGGCGATTTTTTTTGCCGAGCGTTGTGTGGCAAACGAAGCCACGATGCAGGTAATCAGGATGAGTATGATGGTGCCGTTGAGCACGTGTTCGCCCACCAGATGCTCTTTGTAGGCGACGATGATAATCGCGATTGTGGCTGCCGCACGCGAACCGCTCAACCCGAAAATCAGGTTTCGCTGCGCCGCCGAGTAGCGGAATATCTTTTGCGTGAAGAAGGCGGCGAGCCATTTTCCGAAAAGCGCGGCGAAGGTTATCGACAACGCGACAATGATGGTTCTGCTGTCGCTGAACACCACGGAAATGTCCACCAACATACCCACCGAAATCAAAAAGACGGGGACAAACAGGGCGTTCCCAAAAAATTCGATGCGGTTCATCAACGCCGATGAGGGCGGAATCAGTTGGTTGAGTGCCAATCCTGCGGCAAACGCGCCGATGATGGGTTCGATGCCGCTCAGATCCGCCAAAAAACCGCAGAGAAAAACAATCAGCAACGTGAAAACAAAGGTGGCGTATTTTTCGCTTTCGGCTTTCTGAAAAAACCATTTGGCAACGCGGGGGACGACAAAGAAAACGATGAACGCGAAAACGGCGAGGGAAACAACCAGCTTGAGAAGATAGGAAAACTCGATGCTTCCCTGATTGTTCGACTGCGCGAGCGCGAAGAAAACGAGCACGATGGTGTCCACCAAAATTGTACCGCCGATGGTAACCGCCACGGCCTGGTTTTTAGAAACGCCCAACCTGCTGATTATCGGGTATGTAACGAGCGTGTGGGCGGCAAGCATATCGGCGATGATGAGGCTCGTCAGGTGGCTGTATTCCAAAAAATACCGGCAGATGGGGTAGCTGAGGACGAAAGGGAAAATAAACGTGAAGATGCCGAATATCAGACTTTTGTTTTTGTTTTCGAGAAATTCCTGCAAATCAAGTTCCAGCCCCACGATAAACATAATGTAGAGCAGCCCGATGGTGGAAAACAGTTCCACCCCGGCGTTCGTGTTGTCCACCAGATTAAAACCGTGCGGACCGATGATCACGCCAGCCACAATCAGCCCGATGATGCCCGGCACATTGATTCGCCGCAGCAAAATCGGTACTATCAGCACAATGGACAGCAGCACTACAAAAATGAGCACCGGGTTGCCGAAAGGGATAGAAAACTCACGTAGCAAATCCGTCAGGTAATGATTCATCATCAGAATTTATAGAGCTGTTTTATTATCGAGGGTAAAGGTAGGAAAAAAAATTGAAAAGACAAAAGGACAAAAAGACAAAAGACGAATTTGTTGATTGAGAAACAACGTTCGGCGGTAGCCAATTAAGAGGGGGAATGAGCTAATATGCAAATGTGCTAATTTGCTAATAAAGACGGCGCACCATCATTCCGCGCCTGACACGGAATCTCCTTGTTTTTTGTCTTGGCTCTCGGTTCTCAATGGAGTCCGTGTATCCCCTGCGGAAAAAATTGCAAGATATTTTCGAGAATATCTTCGCAATTTGAAATAAAATGTATATCTTTGCAAACTCTTTTCGAAAAGAGGTATTTATTGATTAAAAAAAAGACTGTAAAATGCCAAAAATTAAGACTAATTCCGGTGCCAAAAAGAGGTTCGCCCTTACCGGATCAGGAAAAATCAAGAGGAAACACGCCTTTAAAAGCCACATTTTGACGAAAAAGTCCAAGAAGCAGAAGAGAAATCTCACGCATACCGGGCTGATTCACAAAGTGGACGAAAAGAATGTGAAAGTATTGTTGGGATTGAAATAATCACATTCGAGCGAGTTTTTTTCAGTATCAAGATTTATTAACCGGGTGTATGCCAATAAGATTCTCGCGCAAGCGGGGACGCTAACACCCAAAAACAAAAAGCAATTATGCCGAGATCAGTCAATCACGTTGCCTCGCGCAACCGCAGAAAAAAAGTATTAAAATTAACGAGGGGTTATTACGGCGCACGCAAAAACGTGTGGACGGTGGCAAAAAACACTTGGGAAAAGGGTTTGACTTACGCCTACCGCGACCGCAAGAACAAAAAACGCAATTTCCGCGCCCTCTGGATTCAACGTATCAACGCCGCCGCCCGTATTTACGGCTGGTCTTATTCGCGTTTGATGGGTGCTTTGCACAAAAACGAAATTGAAATCAACCGCAAGGTGCTTGCCGATTTGGCAATGAACCACCCCGAAGCTTTCAAGGCGATTGTGGACAAAGTGAAATAGAGGATGCCCCTTGTGGAATCGTATAGGAAGGAAAGCCGTTGCAAAAACAGCCTTCCTTTTTTTATGGCTAATAAATCCGATTTTTGTTGCCCCATTTTCCCTAACATTGTATCTTTGCAGGCACAAAACTATCAGCCCAAATGGAAAAATCGTCATACAAGGTAACTTTTTCGCCTTTTCGCAGCTTTACGCGCGAGGAATGGCGCAGGCTCGAAGAGCACCCCCTCTTTCCGGTTTCCGAAGACATCGGACTTTCGGATTTGCAGGCGATGAACGAGCCCCTGACTATAGAAGAGATAAACGACGTGTATCTTCCGATGGTTAGCCTGTTGCAAATCCACCTCACGCATTACAACCACCTTCACAACGAGCGCGATCAGTTTTTCCACAACACGAGCTTTCGCATTCCCTATATCATCGGGATTGCGGGGAGTGTGGCAGCAGGGAAAAGCACCACGGCGCGTGTGTTGCAGAAATTATTGTCGATGCTGCCCGAAAAACCCCGTGTGGAGTTGATTACCACCGACGGTTTTCTGTACCCCAACGACGAATTGGAACGTCGGGGGCTGTTCAACAAGAAGGGTTTCCCCGAAAGTTACGACGCGAAACGCTTGCTCGCTTTTTTGGCGGGGGCGAAATCGGGGCGCGAAAGGTTGGATTCGCCCGTTTATTCGCACCTTTACTACGACATTATGCCGGGGGAAGTGCACACGATAGAAAATCCCGATATTCTTATCGTTGAGGGAATCAATGTGTTGCAGGTTCAGGTGGATCGAAAACCGCAACGCCGTGTGTTCGTGTCCGATTTCTTTGATTATTCCATTTATGTGGACGCCGGGGAAAAAGATTTGCGGCAGTGGTACCTCGATCGTTTCAAGGAATTGCAGAAAACAGCGTTCCAAAACCCCGAATCGTATTTCCACCAATACGTTTCTTACACCGAGGAGGAATTGTTGAGATTCGCCAACGAGGTGTGGGAAGAAATCAACCTGCCGAACCTCGAAGAAAACATTTTGCCGACACGCTTCCGCGCCGATCTGATCCTCGAAAAAGGCGAGCAGCATTTTGCAAGGGGGGTGCGGATTAGGAAGATTTAGACAACCGTTAAATTATTGATTCCTATTCCGATAGTATTTTTCCAAGGCTTCCGTGGCGGCAATGTAGGAACTTTTTCGGTGGGCAACCAAATCCTGTTCCAATTTCGGCATCAGTTCCTCAATTTCGGGGTTTTGGTAGAAATCGTTGCGAAGGTGTTCGTTAATGGTTTCATACATACGGTATTTCGACTGCTCGCTACGTTTTTGATCGAAGTATCCGCTTGCTTTCACGAAGTCGATATAGCGATGAATCATATCCCACACTTCGGCGATGCCTAAGCCGTAATACCCTGAATACGTGAGTACTTCGGGTGTCCAACCCGAATCGGGGACGGGGAAGAGGTGCAGCGCGTTCTTAAAATGGCTCTGCGCCAATTTCGCTTTTTCAATGTTGTCGCCGTCCGCTTTGTTGATGACTATCCCGTCCGCCATTTCCATAATGCCGCGTTTGATGCCTTGCAGTTCGTCGCCCGTGCCGGCAAGCTGTATCAGAAGGAAAAAATCCACCATAGAATGTACGGCGGTTTCCGATTGTCCAACGCCGACGGTTTCCACGAAAATATATTCGAAGCCTGCCGCCTCGCACAAAATAATCGTCTCGCGGGTTTTCCGCGCCACGCCACCCAGCGAACCTGCGGTTGGGGAAGGGCGGATAAAGGCGTTATGTTCCATCGACAAGCGTTCCATACGGGTTTTGTCGCCCAAGATGCTGCCCCTCGATCGTTCGCTCGAAGGATCGATGGCGAGGACAGCCAATTTGTTCCCCTCTTTTACCAAGTACATTCCGAAAGCGTCGATGGACGTGCTTTTTCCTGCCCCCGGCACGCCCGTGAAGCCGATTCTGATGGATTTTCCGGAATGGGGAAGGCATTTTTCGATGATTTGCTGCGCGATTTCCTGATGTTCGGGGCGCGAACTTTCCACCAGCGTAACCGCCTGGCTCAGCAGGGTAATGTTGCCTTGCAGGATTTCATCAACGTATTCGTCCACCGAATAGGTTTTGCGTCTTGCGCGATGAAGGGTACTCAAATAGGGGCTGACGGTAGGCGGTTGCGCAATGCCTTTGTTTACCGTCAAGCCTTTGTAGTGGGCATCGTTTTCGGGATGGCTCATAATATCTTTTTTCTTTTCGGACATCGGTTCTGCAAAGATACTCTTTTCCCGCGAAAAATTGCCTTAGTTTCTCAAAAAAGAACGAAGCGGCACTTGACTTGCCGCCTCGTCCACCAACAAAATTAAAGAAGATGAAAGTATGCGCGTTGCCTATCGTTGTTTAGGCGTTACGCTGCCTTTTATGTACAGTTCATATACCGTGTCGGGAACGTTGGTGTAAACCCGGATTGTCTTGGAAAAATTACCCGGACGCTCGTTCGTGTCATACGTTACGTTGATGATACTGCTTTTGCTCGGCAGTACAAGGTTTTCTGTTATAGTCGGTTTTGTGCAGCCGCAAGAAGCTTGGGCGTCGTTGATTTTCAACGGGACTTTCCCGATATTCGCTACTTCGAAGCTGCAAGATATTTTGCCGCCTTCTTTCACGGTGCCAAAATTGTGTATGGTTGTCTTGAATAGTGGAACGGGCGTGTTGTTTTGGGCGAACAAAGCACCGCTCAGCACGACACCAAAGAGCAACGTCAAAATCGTTTTTTTCATTTTTACTGTATGTTTTTAGTCGTTGTTGTTATGCTATATGATATTTATGACACAAAATTACGTCATTTGTTTAAACCCCGGAAATTATTTAACATAAATTTTAATTCCATCCGTGTGCGATGTGAATTGGGGCGCGTAGAGGCATTGTAGCGACGTGATTCCGTTGGAATAACTGCCGGTTCGGGTTACGAAAACGGCGTATTCGAAAACGTAGGTTCCGCGGGGCAGGGCATCGAAATAGAAATGGGTTGAGGCATCTTTCGATGTTTGGTAATACAAGGTGCCGTTCTGCCATTTGATGCCCGAAAGTTGATCCGACGGCTCGAAACAGGCAGCCCGCATATCTTTCAGGTGCACAAATTCCAAATCGCGATCGGCGCGGACAGTCAGGCGGACGATGACTTTATCGCCCACCTTCAAAGGCTTGTTTTCCGTGATCTGCACGAGTTTTTTGCCCGATTCGCCCGTTTGTTCCACGAACAGCATTTTTTCGATGTCGAGTGGCGTGTCGGTTTTCGCAATCTTGTCCAGATCCTCGAAGTATTGCAGGTACAACGCGCCCCACGCTGGAACGTCGGCTTCGTTTTGCACCTTCACTTGCGCCATATCGGGCGCGATTTCCGATTTGCCCCACGATTCTTTGAAGTATCCGGTTCCGGCTTCCGTTTTTTCGGGCGCGATTTCCGATTTGCCCAGCGCGATTTTTGTTTTTCCCTGCACCGCGAACCAGTCGTTTCCGGTGCTCAGCAGGGCGTAAACGGCATCTATGGTGGCGTGCGTGGATTCCCAGAGCTGCGTTTGTTTTTGGTTCAGCAGCCAGCGTTTCATATCGTCCATTTCACTTGCGCTCGCACCGCCTTTTTTGAAGGTGTCCATAATGAAGGTGTGCACCGAAACAGCCGATTGCGACATAAACACGTGGGCGCGGTTGTTCGCCCAAAACATACCCATTTCGTCCGAAAGGCTTGCGTGTTCGCGATAGGATTTCAAGATGTCCTGCACGATGGCGGTTTGCCCTTTTCGTTGCGCAAGCACCGCGATGAGCGAGCGTTCATACAAGTCGAATCGTGTCCAATTCTTCATGGCGACGGAAGTGTAGAAGTCCGTCATTTCCGCAACGCCCTTGTCCATTGGGTATTGGGTGTAGGCGGAACGGACGTAGAGGTATTCCAAATCGCCCGACGAAATGGTTTTGATGTTTTTCCAATCCTTGTTGTATTGTTTCAGTTGTTCAAAGCCGCGCAGGGCTTCGCTGTCGATGTAGGGGACGGCTTTTCGTTGCATCGTAACGATTTTGTTGTCCGCTTCCATCGCGTTCAGTTCCTGCAACTGATTGAAACCGTACAAAATGTATTGCGTGATGCCCCGATTGGATTTGAAGCCTTTGAACCACGCCCAGCCGCCGATCGCGGTTTGCAATTCCTGCAATTTGGCGATTGCCGTGGAACAGAGGCTTTGGTTGCGGTTCAAGTTGAAGAGCAGGGATAATTTTTGTTTTTGTTCCGATTCGTTTTTGGCTTCCAACACCCAAGGCGTTTCTTCGAGCAGGACGTTTTTCAGTTCCTCGTTCTTTTCGAGCTTCGAGAGCAATGTTTCTTCGTTTCCGCCTTGTTTTTTCCACGCTTCAATCATCGCGGAAACTTTCGGGTAGGTTTTACCGATGTGCATTCCCAGCGTGTTGGCGTAAAAAGAGGCGAACCAGCTGACTGCGTTTTCGTTGTTGGGGTTGCTCAACACGGGCAGCGCCTGCACCGCGTACCACGCCGGGTTTGAGGCAAATTCCAGCGTCAGGCGGTAATTCTCTGCCGACTTCGATTTTTCGTTATCTGTGATACGGCTCATTTCCAATTGCTTGCTTTGCTTGCCGTTCACATCGATGGGCAGACTTTCGGTAAGCATCATTCGCTTGGGCAGTACGGCAAGCGCGTGTTGCTCGCCGTCAGAGAAGGATGCGCTTTCGGCGATGACGCGGACACCCAGCAAGTCGATGTCGTTGGGGACTTCAAAAGTCCAGCTTGCATCGCCCGATTTCCCGGCTTCGAGCGAGAAAGGCTGTTGTTGCGTTGTGGCAGAGGCAATTGCCTCATCGGTTAGCGGATTGAACAGAACGAGCCGTGCCGTACCGCCGATGGGCGCGTCGGACAAGTTGGATATTTTGCTTGAAATCGTCGTGATGTCGCCTTGGCGCAAGAAGCGAGGCATATTGGGCGTGAGCATCAGCTCTTTTTGCGAAACGGCGATGGCTTCGGCTTGTGCCGAGCGAAGGTTTTTGTCCTGCGCAAGTACGCGGAATTTCCATCGCGTGTTGCTTTCGGGGACGGTAAAGGCGATTTGCAACTCGCCGTTTTCGTCCGTGCGCAGTTGCGGATAAAAAAAGGCGGTTTCGTTGAAGTTGCGGCGGATTTGGGGCTGGGAGGCGGCTGTCGCACCGGCAGCATTAACAGGCATTTTCTCCACGATAACTTTATGCTCTTGAAAATCAGCAATATCAATACTGTATTCATCGTCTGTACCCTTCACGTCGGCAACGGCGACCCTTGACATCGCACCGACAACACTTTCCTTTTTTTGAGCATCAAAAGCCACAACAGGAACTTCCTCCACGCTGGCGACCGAAGCCGACCTGACCAACGCCCTTCTTTGATAGAACGAGAAGCCGTGCCAATTGAACTTGTCGAAAGAAAAGGCATCGAACGGATAACTTGCCAACGCAAACGCCACTTTTCTGCTGCTCAATGGGTCGCCGGACGATCGGTAGGGGGAAATCGAAGAATACCCCCGTGTGGCGGGCAGGTTCAAATTCCATTTTGGCGACTCGTAAATCTTGTCGAGCGACAAATCGTACATCGAGGCAAGAACCTCAGCCAAAGCGGGTTTCCCCTGAGCGTCTGTTACCGATATGCGCCACTCCTCTTTCGCGCCGGGCAGCAGTTTGTCGCGGAAAACGTCCAATTTCACGGCGAGTTGCTTCTTCTCGGTTTTAAGGCTGATGAGCGATTGTTGCGCATAAAATTTTTCGTCTTTCACGTAGGTCAGGAAAAGCGAAACGGCATTTTTGTATTCGGGTTTGCAGGCGATTTTGAAGGATTTGTTTTCGTTGGACAGGCTGATCCATTTGCGTTCCAGCAAGGTTTTTTCCTGCCAGATTTCGTATAGCACCTGCACGTCCTTGTCTGAAACGCCGAGGATGATTTCGGCGGGGTTGTCTGCCGAGAAAGTGAGGTTTTTCTCGATGTACCAGTCGTTGGTTTTCAGGGGCGGCTTCTTGTCGTTGAAGGCATACAGGACGAAATCTTTTTGTGCGTTTACCGTATTCCATTGATCATCTTTCGATTGGAGTTCCAAACGGTATTTTCCCGAAGGCAGTTTTTTCAATTCGGCTTGCAGCGTTTTTTGTTCGCCCGTTTTGAAATCGCCCTGCGAAACTTGTGCGCGGACGGAATCGTTGTCCTGCAAGGACGAAAGTTTGTAAGTCCCCGATGCGGAAATATCCGCGCCGTCCAAGTTCTTCGCCGAGAAGACGATGGGTGTTTCCACCGATTTTTCGCGCTTGTCGCCCATTTCCACGTTCAGCAGCATCGACACGTCGCCCACGGAAACGGAGTACGAGGCGGTTTGCGTTTCGCCGTTCAGGTCGGTAACGCTTGCCTCGATGTTAAACAGGAACACCGCGGGGTTGAACTGCGGCGAGATGTTGTTGGGCGCGGCGGCATCTTTTTCGGGCGTGAAGTCGATTTGGAACGTTCCGTCTTCATCGGTAATGCTCTTGCCCTGAGCAAATTGCTTGGCATTGCCTCCCCACCAACGCCCCCACAAAATTTGGCTTCGGACGATGCGGTACGAAACGGTGGCGTTTTGCAGTTTGATTCCCGAAAAATTCTCAGCTTTCCCCTTCAAGGTTATTTTTTCGCCAAATTTGTAGGTCTTTTCTATCTTGTCGAAGGCGATCTCAAAGGTTGGCCGTTTGTATTCCTCCACGCGAAACCTGTACTGGGCGTTTTCGGCTACTTTCAGGCTGAAAAAGCCCAGAAGCGTGTTTTGCGGCAGGACAAACTCGCCCGAAAGCGAGCCAAATTCATTGGTAGTGAGTTGTTTCTCGGCTATTTTTTGGGAATTGGCATCCAAGAGTTCCACGTTGTATTTTTTCGCGGAAACAGGCTTCGGCTCGTCCCCCCGCAACACGGCGGAAACCGCCTTGAAATAAATCGTTTGCCCCGGCAGGTAAATTCCCCGGTCGGTAAAGATGGAAATGTGTTCTTGGGCTTCCGACGGATTATTAAAGCCGTAAGGAACAGAACTATACAGGTATTGGAATTGCGTGCCTTTGTCCTTGCCCTTAGTGATTTGGTAATAAACCTCGTACTTATTTCGGTCGATTTGTTTTGTCTGCACCAATCCGTTTTTGTCCGTTGTGGCTTCCTGCAAGACCTCCATTTTTCGCTCGCGCCAATTCGTGTAGTTGTAGATGACGACCTGCGCGTTTTCGATCGGCTTGCCCGAAACGCGATCGACTGCCACAATTTCGTACTTGCCCTCGTCCGGGGAGTGGAAAAAAGTGGAAAGGTCGGAAACGGAAAATTGGTACGGGTAGAGACGGCGGTTGTTTTCGTGCGGAACCACGTAGGGGCGGATGTCTTCCCTACCTACTGTATCGATTTCAACTTCCACAATATAAGCCCCATACTCATTGATGTCGATGCCGATGGAATCTTCCGCAATCGCGTAGGGGGGCATTTGCCGGAGTTGTACTTCTTGCGTTTTCACAAGCTGTTTAGGGTCGCTGTCGTAGTTGTAGTTGTAGATTTTGTTGAACAGGGTTTTTGCATCGGTGCGATAGATTTTCAGCTTGAATTTCGACAAGTTTTTGTAAGAAAATTTCAACCGCTTTTCCCCCTTCAACGGAAAGGTGTTTTTTCCGTTGAAGGTCAGCGCGGGCATCGTGATTCCCGCCAGTCGGTTTTTGAGCAGGTTGATTCGTTCGTAATTCGGATACTTGGTGATGGTGGCGTTGAGCAAATCGTACATTTGCTTTTGTGTTTCTTTGATTTGCGCGGGATTCTCGTCCGAGATGATGCCCTCGACGAGGTAATAAAAAGTGATTCTGTCCACGATTTCCGCGCTGATTTCCTTCCCTTCCCACCGCTCAAACATTGCTTGCAACGAAAGGCGTCGGAATTTGGCGGTGGACGGAAGCCTTTGCAGGTAATCCAATTTTTGCAAATCCACCAAGAGGGCGGACTCGTCCATTTTTCGCGCTTGCAACGAGGATAAGAGTTTCCGGTAGGTTTCCAATGTCCAAAGGTTGTAATCTTTGGGCGAGGGATTGAACGACAATGTAATAAATTGATTGACAGTCTCGAACAAGGATTCTTGCAAAATCCCTTTTTTCGCCAAGCTGCGGCTCAAATCTTCATCGTTGCTTAATAGAGGGAAGAAGTCCTTGGCGCGAAGCGCGAGGAAATCGTACATTGAGGGGAAGAAGCGTCGCGAAGCGTCGCCCAATTCCACCACTGCGGCGTAGGATTCCACCTGCGCTTTTTCCAATTCGCTTTGCGCTTGCAACGAGGCGTTGAGGTGGGCTACGGTTTTGTCGTAGAATATATTGCGTGTCCACTCTTTCATATCCGCCGGGACGAAATCGCCAAGTTCGGTGCGTTGGTTGATCAGCCAGCGATCTTTTTGGTAGTATTGCAGGTACAACTCGCCGAGCATAGAATGAAGGACGGCTTTTTCCACCTTGTCGGTGGTTTTTTGCAGCATATCGTTGAGGTTGTGGAAGATGAGCGTATCTGTTTCCGAGTCGATGCTCAAATCGTATTTCC
The DNA here is from genome assembly GCA_031269865.1 of Dysgonamonadaceae bacterium. Taxonomy (GTDB): domain Bacteria; phylum Bacteroidota; class Bacteroidia; order Bacteroidales; family Dysgonomonadaceae; genus JAISUH01. The sequence goes on from JAISYO010000124.1 coordinate 12,224, forward strand.
CCTGATGAATCAACGCCTTGATGACTTGCGGGTTGTTTTTGTCCGCGACGGCTTGCCTCAGGATTTTATCGACTTCGGCAGCTGCCGATTTGGGAAGGGATTGTTCTTCGGCAGCGGCGACAAGTTCCCATAACTGCTGATAATCATTCGCTTTCACAGTTGAATTTTTTTGTGAATGGATAGATGAGGCGCAAAGTGCGGCGAGAAAAAATAGAAAAAGTTTCTTCATACGGTTGAATGTTGGAATGAGTTTCTTTATTAACAATGTAGGGGCGGTTTTTGTTGCTCTCATATTTTTTTCGTTTTTTAAAATAAATGATTTGCTTGCTTTTTCTGTTTAGATGCAAAAGACGTTACAAATTCCATAAACGAAAGGAGTTTTTTTTTGTGGCATAATTAAAAAAAACTGCAAAAAACTTTCAGTGTAGGGTAAACTTAAAGGTTCAGGAAAAAAAACGTATATTTGCGATAAAATATTGAATATAAAATATGAACAAGTACATTTTTGCATCAAAAATCAGCGGACAAAAATTCAGGGATATTTTATGGTTATTTCGTGAGGATTTAGAGGCTGCGAAAGTATTGGAAATTACAGGGGTGAGCCGTCTGCGATAAATAGGATTTTTGACAAAATCAGAGAGGTAATTTATGCGGGCTGTCCGAAAACCCATACGGAAAAATCGCTGTAACAGACGAGATTATGCAACTGACGTCAAATCTTTTCGATTATTTCTCGATAACAGGGATTTGCAACGATTTGTTCCGACATGTGTCCACCGGGCAACAAAACATCATTTTGCTAATCCGCGCTCTGGTAAAAAATCCTCCGATGCTGGCGCTCGACGAACCCTTTCAGGGAATGGATTTCGATTCGGTCAATCGTGCAAAACAGTTGTTAAACGAATATTGCAAAGACCGTACTTTGATTTTCGTATCCCATCAACCCGATGAAATTCCGTCATGTATCAACAAATATTTTAAAATAGAATAAATGTTGTACATTTGCGATAGTTTTTGTTTAAAATAATATATAGTGATGAAAAAAGTTTTTAAAATTCTAGGAATATCTTTGGGCAGTTTGATTGTCCTTATATTGTTGGCTTTGTTGTTGATACCGGTGTTGTTCAAGGACAAACTGACTAATATGGCAAAAGATATCATCAACGACAACATGAATGC
>JAISYO010000188.1 GCA_031269865.1 Dysgonamonadaceae bacterium
TTAATTGGTATTGAGGGGTTTAGGATTGCAAGGCACCGCCCACTACCGTAGTAATTTTATTACGATAGGACAAAAAAATGAATACTCTTCAAGAATAATTTCGGAAATTAGAAAAAAAGCCGTATCTTTACAGAACGATAAATAAAGAATAAGATGCAGGAAATGACAGACTTATTAACAATAAAACAGGTAAGCGATTGAGCTACGGATTATCTCGGAAAATCCGTAACCCCTTCTAATTGAATATTTTTTAGATACGCATACCGATAAATTTAAAAAGATAGCGTAAAGTTATGAAAAACAAGATTATATTTCAGATTGCAGAAGAAGATTTGCAAAACGAAGCAATCAATAGAATCGGCAGAAAATTGACTGACAATGAGATTGATATTGCAAAAGACGGAATAGAATGGGGTATTTCAGAGCCTCTTGATATTACTTACAATACAATTTTTACAGAAATGACAAGGTATAATAATTTATAAAATGCTGAATAAATGGATATTAAAGAAAAAATATCAATAGAAGAATACAGCGGAAAACTCTACAAAATGAGAGTTTTTGAACCGAATGACAACAACGAAGCGGTTTTAACTCACTTCATTAAAAACCATTTGAATGGCGATGCAAAATTTTTCAAAGAAGATGCAATTAAAGCAACAAAGAAAATTTTAGAATACAAATATCCTGACAAAAAAATCACACTACAAGTTGCAGAACAAGCACTGCAATATGGGCTTTTCGATAAAATGGAAAAAGTACCATTTCCATCACCAGACAAGCCAAAATTCAAATTTATAGACTTATTTGCAGGTATTGGAGGTTTTAGGATAGCTATGCAAAATCTTGGCGGACAATGTATTTATACAAGTGAATGGGATTTAGAAGCACAAAAAACATATAAAGCCAATTACGGCGAAATACCATTTGGCGATATTACCAAAGAAGAAACGAAAAAATATATTCCCGATAATTTTGATATTCTTTGTGCAGGTTTTCCTTGCCAAGCATTTTCAATAGCAGGCAAACGCAAAGGTTTTGAAGAAAACAGAGGCGTTTTATTCTTTGATGTTGCTGAAATTATTAGAAGAAAACAACCAAAAGCATTCTTTCTTGAAAATGTAAAAGGACTGTTGAATCACGACAAAGGACGCACGATTGAAGTTATTTTAGATGTATTACGTAATGACTTAGGCTACTTTGTTCCCGAACCACAAATAATGAACGCCAAAGATTTTGGAGTTCCGCAAAACAGAGAAAGAATATATATTGTAGGATTTCATAAAGATACAAAAATTTTAGATTTTGAATATCCAAAACCGACAAGCAAAAAAGTGCAATTTTTTAATGTAAAAGAAGAAAATGTTGTGCCAACAAAATATTATCTTTCAACGCAATATGTTAAAACTCTCATTGCACATAAAGAGCGACACGCAAGTAAAGGAAATGGATTCGGTTACGAAATTATTAAAGACAGCGAAGTCGCAAATGCGATTGTAGTGGGCGGAATGGGCAGGGAACGAAATCTCGTAATTGACAATAGAATTACCGATTTTACCCCAACAACGCACATAAAAGGAGAAGTAAATCGTGATGGTTGGCGACGAATGACACCAAGAGAATGGGCAAGATTACAAGGGTTTCCTGATAATTTTATCATTCCTGTTTCTGATGCTTCAGCTTACAAACAATTTGGAAATTCTGTTGCTGTTCCTGCAATTCAAGAAACAGCAAAAGTGATTATCAACAAATTAAAAATAAAATAATTATGATTACAGGAAACAAAGGAGAGTGGAGTGAAATTTATACACTTCTAAAAATAATTTCCGACAAACAACTATTTGCGGGAGACTTTGATTTAAATAAAATTGAATCTCTGATTTTCCCAATTATCAAAGTTTTACGAGACGAGTCAAGTGGCACCTATGAATTTTCGTATGAAAACGATTTGGTTGTTGTTAAAGACAACTCAACTGAGTTTCGGATACCTGTATCCAAATTTCAAGAACAAGCCGTTTGTTTGTTAGAAAAATTACAGAGTGAAACTTCTGCATCATTCTCAATTCCAGACGTTGAAGCATTCATAAATTCTTTTAATTCGCAATCTATTAAGGCTAAATCGTCAATAAAAAGTGATATTAGGGTTGTTATTCACGATTTGCGGACGGGAATGACACCTGAACTTGGTTTTAGCATAAAATCTCAATTAGGTAGTCCTTCCACACTTCTAAATGCAGGCAAAACAACAAATATAACATATAAATTATGTGTTGAATTAACCGAAAATCAAATATCTCAAATTAATGCCCTTGATACGAGGAGTAAAATAAAAGACAGGTTGAAAGAAATCGAAAAACAAGGTGGTACATTTATTTTTCAGAAAATGGACAGCCAAGTTTTTGAAAATAATTTGATATTGATTGATAGTTGCTTGCCCCAAATAGTTGCTGATATGGTTTTTGAGTTTTTCAATTCAGAAAATTCAAAAATTTCAGATTTGGTAAAATTTATTTCAATACTCAATCCTCTGAACTACAATTTAGACAACAAACACCCTTTTTATTTGTACAAAATAAAACGGCTATTAACTGATATTGCGTTGGGAATGATGCCTGCAACTGTTTGGACAGGCGAACTTGATGCAACAGGCGGATATTTGGTTGTAAAAGGCAATGGCGACGTACTTTGTTACCATATCTACAACAAAAATGAGTTTGAGGACTATCTGTTTTTCAATACGAAATTGGAAACCGCGAGCAGTACAAGGCACGAGTTTGGCACAATTTATTCCGTTGATGATGAGCTGTTTTTTAAACTTAATCTACAAATAAGATTTGTGTAATGTACTGATTTTAAGGTATATTTAAAAAAAGGGTAGCAGTATGGTTAATTGGTATTGAGGAGTTTAGGGATTACCGTTCCCCCTCTTATTTCCCTTTCTTTTCGCCCCAGAGCTTCATCACCCATTCCAGCATCTTTGTTTCGGCGGCATTTTTCTGCGCTTTCCAAAAATGCAGGTTTTTCAGGTTGGGGGGAAGATAGTCTTGCTTCACGAAATTATTCTCGAAATCGTGCGCGTATTTGTAGTCCTTGCCGTAATCGAGTTCCTTCATCAACGAAGTGGGGGCGTTGCGCAAGTGAAGTGGCACGGGCAAGTCGCCCGTTTGGTTCACGTTAGCCAACGCTTCTTCGATGGCGAGGTACGCCGAATTGCTTTTGGGCGACGTGGCGAGGTAAACGGTGGTTTCCGCCAGCACGATGCGCCCTTCGGGCCAGCCGATTTTCTGCAAGGTGTCGAAACAAGCGTTCGCCAACAACAGCGCGTTAGGGTTGGCAAGCCCGATGTCTTCGGCAGCCGAAATAACCAGTCGTCGCGCGATGAATTTCGGGTCCTCGCCGCCAGCCACCATACGCGCCAACCAATAGATGGCGGCATCGGGATCGCTTCCGCGAATGGATTTGATGAACGCCGAAATGATATCGTAGTGCATTTCCCCGCCCTTGTCGTAAGCGGCAGGGTTTTCCTGCAAGCGTTCCGTAACGGCTTTGTCCGTGATCACAATTTCGTCGCCCGTTTCTGCCGAAACAACCAAGTCGATGATGTTCAGCAATTTGCGTGCGTCCCCACCCGAAAAACGAAAGAGGGCGTCTGTTTCCGCCGCCTCGATGGTTTTTTCCCTCAAAATCACGTCCTCGCGCAAGGCGCGTTGCAGAAGCGTTTCGAGATCTTTTTTTTCCATCGGTTTCAGCACGTAAACCTGACAGCGCGAGAGCAAGGGGCGGATCACTTCAAAAGACGGATTTTCAGTCGTCGCCCCGATGAGCGTTACCGTCCCCGTTTCCACGGCGTTCAAGAGCGAATCCTGCTGCGACTTGCTGAAACGGTGTATCTCGTCGATGAACAAAATGGGGCTGACGGCTTCGAAAAAGCGGTTGTTCTTGGCTTTGTCGATGATGTCGCGCACCTCTTTCACGCCCGAATTGATGGCGCTCAACTTGTAGAATGGGGCTTTGAGCGTGTTGGCGATGATGTTGGCGAGCGTGGTTTTGCCCACGCCGGGGGGACCCCACAAGATGATTGAGGGGATACGCCCGGATTCGATCATTTTCCGCAACACCGAATCCTTGCCGATCAGATGCGTCTGACCGATGTATTCATCTAACGTCTGCGGTCTGAGCCGCTCTGCCAAAGGTGCACTCATCGCGTAAAAATTTTTGTGTGCAAAACACCTTCGCAAATATACAAAAAAATGATGAATGTTGAAAAGTTTTGAGTCTTTCCGTCTTTTCAGCAAATGTAGTCAAATTTATTTGATAAAATGTAAAATATATTTGTCTATTTGAAAAGTTTATTTTACCTTTGTGGCGATAATTTTTGTTTCACTTTTAATTTTTCAGATATGAATAAACAATTTTTGTTTCCGCATTGGTGCAAACGCCTTGGGTTCTTTTTGTTGGTTGCCGGCATTTTATTGTTAGCCGCTAATGAATGGATACGCTCTTCGGGCATTTTATCTTTTCAGGGTTATGGAAATCATCTTTTCCAGATGGGCAAACAAACCGAAGGTAGGGTTGATATAACAATAAATCTTTTTGAGTTTTTATTTTCCGTCGGGGCATTGCTATTAGGTTTTTCGCGCGAAAAGGTTGAAGATGAATTTATTGCCGGAATCCGGCTTTCTTCTTTGTCGTGGACGGTATTTGTCGTTTTTTCTGTTTCGCTTATTAGCGGCGTTTTAATGCAGGTTATTGATTTTTCCATCGAAGATTGGACGTCGTCGAATTCGTTTATGTTCTTTCTGTTTCTGAGAGGCTTAATCAGAGGAATAACATCCGTGCTGATATTCCACGCCCTATTGTTCAATGTCCTGCTTTTCAAAAATTCGAGGAAGGGGGTTGAAAAATGAAGAACAATATCCGCGTGCAACGCGCCATCGCCAATTTGACACAAGAAGAATTGGCTCGGAAAGTCGCGGTAAGCCGCCAAACCATCAATGCGATGGAGGCAAACAAATATGTGCCTTCCACGGTGCTTTCGCTCAAAATCGCCCGCGTTTTCGGCAAGCCGCTCGAAGAAATTTTCTTTTTGGACGAAGACGATTGACTGTTTTATCAGGACGAAAAGACAAGCCCTTATTTTTGCAAGTTCCCTTAGAAGCTGTTTAAATTTTACAGCTTCTAAGGGCGCTTTGGGAAATAAGGGTTTTATTTACGCCATCGGCGAATCCTAAACGTCTTTCCGTCTTTTCAGCGAACCCACCGCCAAAACCGCGATGACAAGCCCCGCCGCGTAAAAATAGGGCGCGGCTTGCGCCACGTTGTCGGTTTGTCCGTAAGAGTGCATACCGCTCAACAGGTAATTCACGCCGAAGAAAGTCATCAAGGGCGAAGCGGCGGCGACGACGGACGACAAGTTGAAAACCCACACGTTGTCTGCTTTTTTGATGAGGTGCAGGTGCGTAACGACGGCGTAAACCAATACCGTGATCAATGCCCACGTTTCCTTTGGATCCCAGCCCCAATAACGCCCCCACGACTCGTTTGCCCACACCGCGCCGAGAAAAGTCCCCACGCACATTAACGCCAGCCCGACAAGCAACGCCAAGTTGTTGATGATGCTCAATTCGCGGACGCGCAACGAAACGGCAGTGGTTTTCGGGGCGAAAGCCATAAGCGATAAGTTGGTAAAACCGAGCAACATACCGATTCCGAAAAAACCATACGCCGCCACGATAACCGCCACGTGAAACATTAGCCACGGCGATTTAAGGACGGGCACCAAGGTGCCGATTTGGGGTTCCAGCCAGTTGAGGCTCGAAACAAAGAGGATTACCCCCCCGAAAAGTGTCGCCAACGCCAGCGTAACAGAACTTTTCCGCCCGAAAATCAAGCCAGCCAAAACAGTAGCCCAAGCCACATACACCATCGTTTCGTAAGAGTTCGTCCACGGCGCGTAGCCCGAAATGTACCACCGCATACCCATTCCGAAAGCGTGGGCAAGGAAGGCAGCGAAAATGACGGCGACAGCCATTTTCTCGCTCGCAAACGTCCACTTTTTCCTGCCGAACAGGTTGGCGACGGCAAAAACGAGCAGCAAACCGCCGACAATGAGGTAGGCTTTTTTGCAACGGTTGAAAATGTCCCAGCGGTTGTAAGCGATTTCCGCCCTGATTTTTTCGGGGCGGATCTGTCCGGGCGCAGCGAGCTGAATCTGATAGGTTTTCATCTTTTCCACCAACTCATCGGGTTTCCCCCAGTCGCCGCTGCGCAGCGATTCTCTCACTTCGTGCGAATATCTGCGGAAAAAGTGCAATACGTCTTCGCAGGGAAAGTTGATGAAATCGTCCCCGCGAGCAAGCCATTTCCGCGTGGAATCGCCGGGGTGGGGGAAAATCGCCACTATTTCGGCTTGGCTCAACTGACGGAAAATCTGCACACGCTCGTCCAGTTTCATCAGCTCTTTGTCGAAAGGGCTTTGTTCGGCGGGCGATTTGGCGTAAGCCTCTTCGAGTTTTTGTTCCAATTTGTAATTCCCGAATGCGTCAAAAAGGCTCGCGTAGGCGCAATGCCCTTTCGGAAGGTGGTATTCTCGTTGGATTTCGGGGTTCGAAACGGCGATGAAGGGCACACGCGCCCACATTTCGGGCATCGTCAGCACACCAATCAAAAACTGATCGGGGTTGAGCTTCGCGATGGAAGTTTCCTTGTGCAGTTTCCGCAGAATCTCAGACGAAAAAGTGTTCATCGGCATAATCCGCCCACCCAACTGAACGGGAATCGAAGCGAAAACTTCCGCGTGCTTGGGACTAACCGCGTTTTTTTCAACGGATTGCCAGATAGATTTCTCAGCCATCGACTGTTGTGCTTTTACCGCCGTGAACGACAGGGCGAAAAACAGGATTGTAAAAGCTGCAGCCTTCCTCGTTTCGCGCAACTGCGCCAGCAAACGCCGAAAGCGCGTGTTTTTCAGCGTGAAACTCATTATGAACCCTGCCAAGAGCAGGAAATAGCCGAAATAGCTGATATTGCGCCCTGCCACGTCCTGATTCACGGAAAGAATCGTGCCTTTCTCGTCCCGATCGTAAGAAGCCTGAAAAAATCGGTAGCCCTTCACGTCCAATATGTTGTTCATAAAAACGCTCGCCTTGCGCACTTCGCCGTCGGTGTGGATACGCAAATCGCTTTCGAAAGACGAAGGGCTATGCGAACCGGGGTAGCGCGACAATCGGAAATCCGTCAGTTCCAATGCGAAAGGCAGTTTTTGGGTGCTCAGCCCCCTCGACGTCTGCACCATCATTTCATCGCTTTTTTCCCCCTCGCGAATATGAATCTGCCCTTCCTTCCCCCACAAATGCGTAACGAGTGCGCCCAACAAAATGACAACGAATGCAAGATGCAGGGTTATCAACGCCCATTTTTTGCGTTTGACGTATTTTTTGCGGATCAACACCAATACGAAATTGAGCACCAGCAGAAATTGCAGGAAGATGAAGCCCGGCGAAAAATAAATCAGGGCTTTGGCTGCCGCCGTTCCGTAGTATTTTTCGATGAAGGTGGCAATCGCCAGCCCCGTGGCGAATATCGCCATAAGGACGATTGACGCGGGGAAGGAAGACAACGTGCGGTTGAACGTATTCATTGTTGGCGGTTGAGTGATGAGTTTGGGAACGTGAAATTACAATTTTTATTTGAGAAACAGACAAACAAGCCATCTATTTCTGCTTTATAACTACTTTTAATACTCAAAATGTTGGCGGCTAAGGCTAATATCACTACTTTTACGCGGTTAATTTGGAAACTTATGGCAAGTCCGGCGACGGCGATTTGAGGGTTTTAACACAAACAGACAGCCGATATGCTTGGAATTGCCTTAACATTATAATCGTATGAAGTTCATTCTGAAAGTGTTACTTTTTTTGTGTGCCTTTGTCGGCACGGGGCGAGTCGTTGCCCAAAACAATGTGGTTGATGAAATTGTGTGGGTGGTGGGCGACGAAGCCATTTTGAAATCGGATGTCGAAAACTACCGCAAGCAGATGCTGATGGATCGTCAGCGAATCGAGGGCGATCCCTATTGTTTCATTCCAGAACAACTCGCCGTGAACAAACTCTTTCTCGATCAAGCAAAAATAGACAGCATCGAGGTGCAGGAATCGAATGTGAACCGTATGTTAGAATACTACGTTAGCGAATATACTGCTTCGGCAGGTTCTGTCGAAAAATTAGAGGAATACTACGGCAAAAAACTGAAAGAAATCCGAAGCGATCTTCGCACCCAAATTCGTGAAGATCAGCTTATCAACGGGGCGCGAGATAAAATTACCGGCACGGTAACCCTTGCCCCTTCGGAAATCCGCAAGTTCTACAACGGCATTCCGCAAGACAGCCTTCCCTTCATTCCCACCACCTTGGAATTGCAAATCATTACCGCAGAGCCAAAAATTCCCTTGGCGGAAATCGACGCGGTAAAAGCCCGTCTTCGCCAATACACCGACGAGATCACCAGCGGTAAATCTCAGTTCTCAACTTTGGCGTTGCTACATTCCGAAGATCAGGGTAGCGCCTTGAAGGGCGGCGAGCTTGGGTTCAGAACCCGTGTCGGATTACTTCCCGAATTTGCAAACGTGGCGTTTGCGCTGACTGATCCCGCCAAAGTGTCGAACATTGTCGAAAGCGAATACGGCTATCACATTATACAGTTGATCGAACGGCGCGGCGATATGGCGAACTTCCGCCACATTTTGCTCAAACCGAAGGTTATGCCCGAAGAATTGGACAAAGCCAAGCATCATTTGGACACGATCAGAGAAAAAATCTTGGATAAAGATTTCCTCTTCGAAGGGAAAGAGTTTACTTTCGATATAGCCGCCACCTTCCTTTCAGCCGACAAAGACACGCGCAACAACAAAGGCATCATGGCGAACCAGAGCGATCGCAGTCGCAACTCAGGCACGGCGCGTTTCAATTTAGACGAATTAGAAGGGAACATCGCCAAAGTGGTGGGCGAGATGAAGGCTGGGGAAATCAGCCAGCCCTTCACGATGATAAACGACAAGGGGAAAGAGGTTGCCGCCATCGTCAAGGTAACAAACCGCATAGAAGGGCACAAGGCTAATCTATCGACTGATTATCAGATTGTTAAAATGATGGCGGAAAATCAAAAAAGGCAACGTATCCTCGACGAGTGGTTGCAAAAAAAGATAAAGACTACCTACGTCCGCATCGATCCGGAATGGAAGGGGTGCGACTTCAAATACAAAGGTTGGGTAAAATAAAAAGGCAAAAAAACGGCGATGAAACAAAAATCTGAAACCGCATCGGGGGGCGTGCTGTTTTTCGCTATGCTTTTCCTCGTTTTGGTTGTCGCATACGCCCAGCAGCCACCCCCGAAAACGCAGCCTGGCGTCCGGATCATCGAAATGAAGAAGGCGGGCTTGCTCTACAAAACACCCGGTTCCGATGCCCAGATTTTGAAAGACGATGTCGTGTTTTACCACGAAGGGGCGTATATGTACTGCGACAGCGCGTATATGTACGAAACTACAAATTCTTTCGACGCCTTCGGGCACGTCCGTATGGTGCAGGGCGACACCATTTTTGTCTATGGCGATTTCCTCTATTACGACGGCAATACCCGCCTCGCCCGCCTGCGCGAAAACGTGAGAATGGAAGACAAGCAGGCTACCCTTTTTACCGACAGCTTGAACTACGATCGCAACCTCAACCTTGGCTACTACTTCGACGGGGGTATGCTCGTGGACAGCCTGAACGAGCTGACTTCGTTTTGGGGGCAGTACGATCCCACAACGAAAGAATCGCTTTTCAGCGACAGCGTCAAGCTGACGAATCCCGATTACATTATTTTTGCCGACACGCTGAAATACAACACGGAATCGAAAATCGCCAACATTCTCGGACCGTCCGTCATTCGATCGGACAGCGGATACATAAACACCACGCGGGGGTGGTACAACACCGTTACGGACGAGTCGCAGCTCTTGGATCGCTCGGAAGTGTACAGCAACGACGGCAGCAAAAAACTCGTTGGCGACACCATTTTTTACAACCAGAAAACGGGCGTCGGCATCGTGCACGGCAATATGTTTCTGCAAGACACGCTGCGCAAATCCATCATTCGCGGAAACTACGGCTATTACAACGACAAAACGGAATACGCCCTCGCCACCGATTCGGCATTCGCGGTTGATTATTCCCAAAAAGACTCGCTGTTTCTGCACGGCGACACCTTGGTAATGAAAACCGACACGCTCGGCAGGGAAATCAAGGCGTATTTCAACGTCCGCTTTTACCGCGAAGACATTCAGGGCGTTTGCGATTCGATGCAGTTCGTATCGAACGATTCCATCTTGTATATGTACCGCGATCCCGTCTTGTGGAACCAAGGCAACCAGATTTCGGGCGACGAAATCAATATCCACGTCAATGACAGCACCATCGAAAAGGCGGTGGTAAAAACCAACGCGATGGCTATCCAGTCGCGGAACGTGGAAAACCAGTACAACCAGTTGAGCGGACGCGATTTGACGGCGAATTTCCGCGACGGCGAAATCCACGACATATTGGTGGAAGGCAACGCCACCTCGTTGTATTACGCTTTCGATGAGAAAGATAGCACCATCATCGGACTAAACCACACCGAAAGCCCCTTCCTTTCGATGAAATTTAAAGATCGGAAATTGGAAAAGCTGAAAATTTGGGCGAACCCAAGGGCGTATATGGATCCGCTGTCCCTGCTCAAACCCGAAGATATGACGTTGAAAGGCTTCGTGTGGCTCGATTATTTGAGACCGAAAAGCAACCGCGATATTTTCAGGGGGAACAAACGAAAAGCGGGGGACATTGAAACAAACCCCAAAAAACGGTTCGTGAGGGATTGATAAGGACAATAAATTTTTTTTATTCTGATATTTGCGCTATTTTTGCAGCCTGAAACGAAAAAGGCAGGTCCGGTAGCTCAGCTGGATAGAGCAACAGCCTTCTAAGCTGTGGGTCTTGGGTTCGAATCCCAACCGGATCACTTCCCTATTGCCGTGCGAGAGAACTCGCACGGTTTTTTCGTTATTTCCGCTTACCTTTTCCAAAATCTTTCCGTCCAATCCACCATCGCGCCCCCTTCGATGCGGTAGAACCGTTGGTTGGTAGTCGGCGAATCAAGTCCGCCGAGGGCTTCTATGTAAGCACCGAGTTTGATGTAGTCGAATGTTTGCAAGGTGCTGTCGGAAAATGTATTACGCCCCGAATACCATGCCGTTTTGACACGCCTGCCGGTTGCGTTGCGCAAAAAAACCGACAAGCGTTCCACTTCCTGCGGATTGGAATCGCCACCCATAAAACAAACGCACGTGATGGCGTCCCGGTACTTTTCGAGCAAGACCGCCAACACATTTTCGTCCAATATCTCGCCAATATCTTCCATCAGATGAGGACTATGACAGCCCTTGCAAGCGTTAGGGCAGCCTGAGATATTGATTGCCAACGTTACTTCGCAGGGGACTTCCTGAAAAACGATGTCATAATTATGAAACCTTAGCATAATAACGACGCGCAGCCTCTTCCTGCCGGGGTTGTGAGAAATTGCTAACCCTTTTCATATAGCCTATGATGCGGGTTAAGTAGTCCACGTTCTGACTTTTGCACACGGGACATTCTTTCAAGTTGCGCTTGTCGATGTGTCCGCAATCGTTGCAAACCGTGTTGGGAATGTTGAAGGTAAAATAGTTGCAGCCTTCCTGCGTAGCCACCCGCAACAGTTGTGCGTACTGTTCCTTGCTCAAATGTTCTTCCAGATTCAGATGCAGGGCAGAACCACCCGTCAGGTGCTCGATGTATTTTCGTCCGTGCAGTCGGAATTTGTCGATGACGTTCAGCGACTCGTCTTCCACGATGTAGAAATAGCTGTTGTAGCAATCGCGTTTTACCGCGTATCCGTCGCGCCTGTCCCATTTGGCGTGTTTCACGCCCACGTTTTCGGCGGGAATCATTTCGCAGTTGAACATTACGTCTTTGCTGCGGTATTTCTTGTTGTACTGCTCGATGATGCCGAGCACCTGCTGCACAAAACTCTCATATTTAGGATTGTCGCTGATTTCTATTCCCAAAAACTCGGCGGCTTCCACCAAGCCGTTCACGCCGATCGTCAGGTATTGTCGCGAAAGATTGATGTAGCCGGCATCGAACAAGGGCAACATACCTTTTTCCTGCATATATTTCAAGTTCTCGTTGTACGCCAACTGCACCTTGTGCACCAAATCGACGATTTCTTCCAAATAGAACTGAAAAAGGATTCCTTTTTTGGCTGCGTGCTGAATGCAGCGGTTCAAATTGATCGTCAGAACGCTTTTCGAGCCGGTGGAAACACCGCCAGCCCCCAGCGTGTAACTGAATCCGTTGTCTTGAATTTCGTTGCGCAAACGGCAGCAACTGCTCAACGAATCGGCGTTGTCGCTTATGTACGTGAAGAACGAATGCCCTTCGGCATACATTTCAGCCGTGAAGTCGCCATATTCCTTGTCTTTGGGTGCGCCGTCCTCAGTCAGCAAAGCCATCGTTTCCACCGGGAAAGTCAGGACGGAACGGGTTCTTTCGCGGTTAAACCAGCTCATAAAGCGTTTTTGCAACCAACTGATCGATTCCCAATCCGGCTTGCTCCCATCAGGAAACACAAAATTCCCGAAGAGGCTTTCAAAATAGTAACGATCGTAATATGAGATGTTCCAAAACACCGCTTGGAAATTCCGCGCCCCGGTGGGTTGGTTGATGGAATAGACAATTTGCTCGAAATGATCGGTAATTACCTTGTCAATCGTGCGTTGCCGTTTGGATAAATCAACCACCCGATCGGCGTTCAGGTAGTAATCCCTGCCGTATTCCAAGCCGATGAAATAATTCATATACATAAGAAATTCCGGTGTGGCGCAAGCCCCGCTCAGCATACTCGAAACCATAAAAACCATATTCACGAAGCCGCCGCAAAATGATCGCAGGTTGGTGGGGGCTTTCGAGTTCCCCCCGATGGACGTTGTGCCACCAATCAGCCAAGGGTACATCGTAATGCTTGCGCAGTAGTTGGCAAGGCTCGTTTCGTCGTTTTTGTAGATGTAGTGGCTGTTCAGCAAGTCGACGTATTTGTCGGCGACTTCTTTCCCGAACATTTCCTTGATGCGATCAGTCAGCATTCGGCGGTTGAGCCGTATGAAATTGGATTTGGGCAACTCGCCGATGAGCGTAGCCATATTTTTGTTTTCCACATTGGCGTTGGCGTCGAACTTGCTACCCGAAGCGGCGTTCGAAGCATCGCAGTAGTCCATCAGGAATGTGAGTTTGTCGCGCACTTCGCGATCTTCCAAATGCTTTTGACGGTAAAGCATATAGGCTTTGGCTACGGCATAATACCGTTCTGCCATCAGGGCGATTTCCACCTGATTTTGCACTTCTTCCACGGTAATGTCGTTCGTGATGTTTACGCGGCAAAGGATATTGCCGATTACGTCCTGCGTGGCATAACTGCCTACCGACAAAAACGCCTTCGATATGGCGTTCTTGATTTTCTCGATGGAAAAAACTTCTTTTTTCCCGTCTCTTTTGACAATGAATAATTCCATAATATACAACCTGTTATAATAAAGTTCATTAGAACCCGTTTCTTGGCAGGACACGAAAGGAAAGAGGTTAAGAAGTTGGTATAAAACCAGTTCTGCGCCGCCTTTCGCCCGAAAGCCCCAGTAATATGCAACATTGGGCAGGTATTCTGACTTGTTTCGGGCAGTGCGCCTTCCCGTCGGAAACCGACAGTGGCATAAGAATGCACTTCCTTTTAGCGAAACTTACAGCTACGGGGATAGTCCCTGATTTTCACAGGATTCCCTTTTGGAAACTTAAAAAGTTTCTTCATCTCTGTTGCCTTCATTGGCAACGGAAAGAACCAAATGTCGAAGACAAAGATATGTATTATTTTTGTTTCGTCCGCCACGCCGGACGTTAAGTTATTAACAGTTTTGGGAACCGTTTTAATTTTTACGAAATAATTTAAATCCCAAAACCAATGAATACTCATAAAATATTGAATATAAATATATTACATCAAAATATCAAAATTTAGTGCATTACAACTAATCACGATAAAACAGATGAGCTGTAAAATTTAAACAGGTTTTTTGGGGGAAAATGCTCGCGGAAAAATTTTCAAAGCACATTTTTATCGGGAAAAATGCCGAAACCTTTTGCATTTTAAAAAAATAGAAGTAACTTTGCGAGCCAAAAGTTTTTATAGTGATCATTTATAAAACCAATTTATGTATTTAGATTCTGAGAAAAAGAAAGAAATCTTTGCCCAATACGGGAAGTCTAACACTGATACCGGCTCGCCAGAAGCGCAGATAGCATTGTTTTCGTACCGTATTTCGCATTTGACTGGACACTTGAAGTCAAACAAAAAAGATTATACTACGGAACGCTCGTTGAAAATTTTAGTGGGTAAACGCCGCCGTTTGCTCGATTACCTGATCGATCAAGATATTGAACGATACAGGGCAATCATCAAAGAACTTGGTATCAGAAAATAAAATTTTCAAGGAAAATTAAAAAAAGGGTGGGTAACAACGATTACCTGCCCTTTTTTATGTCCGCCCGGCTGATTGCCGCAAGCCACGAAACGGCATTTATGCCCCCAAAGTATGCGATTTGAATGGGCGTGCGCCGTAACAGAGGCTCGACTCGCAACGGCTATATCAACTATGCATCAGCATTTTATGATATCTCCACCTAAAAAACATATTTTAAAACTATGTTTTATAATATACTTTTTTATTTGGTAGATTGTCAAACGTCCGCTATCTTTGCAGCGATAACCTAAAACAATCTTTTTTACCTTGATACTAATATCTATATTAACCGAAGACAAAAGGGGACATCTTGATCAAGGTGTCCTCTTTTAATTTGGGGGGTATGCTGCGATTATTCCACGTCTAAAAGTTCAGCCAATTTAACTTCGAGCACTTCACATATTTTGCATAAAGTTCCAAGCGTTGGGTTGGTGCGCCCTTTCTCTATCCGTATCAAATTATTGTATCCGACGTCCAACTTGTCAGGCAATTCGGTTAAGGACAAATTTTTCTCTATCCTCAATTCCCTTATTTTCAGCCCGACAAGACGATATATTTCTTTTTTGTCCATTTTTTCTATCAAAAATGATTGGACTGTAAAGAAAATTGATTATTTTTAGGAACAGTTCTCGCGTTGGCGATGACTTCGTGTTACACGTTAGCGTATTCGGTTGGAACCGGAGCAAAGGGCAATCAAACAGTTACAGGTAAAAATCACTATGTAATTGCTGGCTTAGTGCGCGTAGGCGGTAAAACACCTACCGATTTGGCAGCCGGGGCAAAAGATTATGATGTGAAAATCACACATTCTTTTATCGACGGTTAGCTTTCTGTCATCACTGGCGAAATTTACACCCCCGCAACAGTTGTTATTACCAAATAATATTGAAGGGGATTCTAATCATCGCGGGCAGCTTCCTTGCCATAATGGGTTTGGTGCAGGCAGGAAAATTGCTTCCATATCTGGGCGAACTGACGGAATATGGCAAGGGCTACTTTTGCGGTGCGATTATCCTGCTTATCATAGGCGTTAGCCTGATAATTATCGGAATACGAATTAAAAAAAATAAAAATCAATAAGAGGCATTAACCACATATCCCCTTATCTTGCGGGATAGGGGATATGTAGGAATGAGGTTATCGAAATCCTTATAATTTGATGTTATTCTGTTCTTTACGGCACAATTTCCACCATCGGTGCGCCTTCGCGCACCACGTCGCCCGCCTTCACGAAAACGCGGTGTACCGTCCCTGAGAAATTTGAAGTGATGTCGTTTTCCATCTTCATCGCTTCCAAAATCAAGAGGTTTTTCCCTTTCGTTACCTTGTCCCCCGGTTTAACATAGACTTCGAGTATCGTTCCGGGTATCGGACATTCCACCAAATTTCCAACGATGGGTTCTTCATCGGTTTTTTGTCCGGGTTTCGCTTGTTGCCCAAGGGTTTCGGCAACGGGTGTTTCTTCTTTGTGTCGCGCCTTAAATTCTTCCTCGCGCTTTTTCCTCAGGAAACCCGTCGCGACGGTGGGAAAAAGTTCGAGCAGCAGCACCTCTTTTTCGTTTTTCGCCAAGGGCAGTTCGCCGTATTCGGGCAGAAGCGGATTGTCCTGCATTTTGTGCTTGCCGGTGTCGTAGGGCGTTTCTTCGCGTGTCCCGGCAATCAGCAAGCGAAATTCTGGATCCACCGGGACAGGCGTCTGCCCATATTCGCCCTTTACCAAAGCGATAAACTGGTTGGACGGGTTAGTGTATTTCGGACGTCCGTTTTTGATGTTGATCGCCGAATTTACGGCTTGCGCCCCCACAATCTGGCTGGTAGGCGTTACAAGCGGCGGAAGCCCGGCATCGAGGCGCACGCTCGGAATGAGTTTCATAGCGTCTTCGAGAATGTCGAGCGAATTAAATTGTTTCAACTGCGCCACCATGTTGGTGTACATACCGCCGGGGATTTCGGCGTTTTTAACCAATTCGTTCGGCTTGGGGAAATTGAAATAGGCTTCGATGGCATAGCAGGCTTTCAACAACGCCGTTTCGTCATTCCGTTTCGCCGCTTCGACGGCGTTGTCAAATTCACGATCTATTTCCGCCGGAAGCGTGTCGGTCAGCGGATTGAAGGGCTTCGGGAACTGCTTAACCGCATCGACGGCATCCAATTCCTTGCGGATTTCGAGCAATTGCTCGTTGATTTTGGCGACAGCTTCCATATTCACGTCGAGTTCGACACCAAGTTTTTTGCAGAAAATGTAAATCAGCTCGATGGCGGGGGCGGCAGGTCCGCCCGCAAAATTCCAAATCGCCGTGTCCACGACATCGGCACCCGCAACGATAGCCGCCAACACCGCGCCCAAACCGTAGCCGGGGGTGCAGTGCGTGTGGAAGTCGATGGGGACGTTCAGGTTCTGCTTGAACGACGTTACCAATGCGTTCACACGCGCCGGCGGAATCAATCCGCTCATATCCTTGATTGAAATCATATCGGCGCCCAACGCCAACATTTCCTTGGCTTTGCCCAAAAAATACTCGTCGGTAAAAACCGGCTGGCGTTTGGGTTGTTCGTACTTCTTGCCGAAAAGACTGCTCAGAAAACCGCCTTTTTTCCCTTCCTGCGCCGCATCGTCGTATTTCGGATCCACGGTGTAGCAAACGGCGCAATCCGCCATTCCTCCGTATTTCTTGATGCACTTCACACTCGATTTTATGTTGTCCACGTCATTCAGCGCATCGAAAATACGCATAATGTCAAGCCCCGAAGCCACCGCGTTTTTGAAAAATCCGTCGATAATTTCATCGGGGTAAGGTGCGTAGCCGAAGAGGTTGCGCCCACGAGAAAGAGCCGTCAGTTTCGATACGTTCCCGACGACGGACTTTATCTTTTCGAGTCTTTCCCAAGGATTTTCGCCCAAATAGCGCATCACTGAATCGGGGACGGCGCCGCCCCATACTTCCATAGCGTAAAAATTAGCGTCTTTGTAGTAGGGCAACACCCTGTCCACCTGCGATTGGTTCATTCGCGTAGCGAAAGCCGACTGCTGTCCGTCCCTCAACGTGAGGTCTCTAATCAAAAGTTTTTTGTTCATATTGGTTAGATTACAATATTGGTTCTTTATTTTGTTTTATTGAATTGGGATCTTTTTTAAAACAAATTTGTGTGTTCAATGGTTTTCAAAATCGTAAAATAAATGATTGTCCGCAAAAGCGACCTCTCGCACAAAGGGGATTTTTGCCGCTTTTGCGGACATTTGTTTATTTTTTTCTGTCCTTCCGGTGCGATTTTCCGTTGCCCTTGGGACGTTTCTGCCAAAAGCCTTCGTTGCCACCTTTCCCATCGCCCGAAGCGGATTCCTCTTGGGCGATTTCCACCACGATGCGACGATCATCGACAAACATATCCTTGAATGCCTTAACTACCTGACGCGCACTTTCTTCTGGAACTTCAAAGAACGAGAAGTTCTTCAATAAATCTATTCTTCCGATGCGCACTTTTCCGGGTACGTGATCGTTGATGAAGCCCATCAGATTGCCGGGGTTGGTGCCGTCGGTTTTCCCAAGGTTGATGAAAATGCGGGCGTATCCCCTTTCTGCCTTGCGCGAGGAATTGTTGCGATCGCCACTGCCTCGTTCTCTTTTTTCGTATTTCTCTTTCCTTTCTTTTTTCGACGAGAAATCAGAGGGTTCCTCAATTTCTTTGGCTTTCTGATAGTATTCGATCAGGCGGTTAAATTCCAAGGAAACCACGCGCTTGACGATGTCTTCTTTTTCCAACCATTCGAGCTTGCGGAAAATGGAAGGCAGCAAACGGGCGATTTCTTCCTCGTTCACTTTCACTTTTTCCACCTTGTCCATAAAATTGAAAAGTTGCTTTTCGCAAATGGCGTCGCCGCTTGGAATCTGCCGCTTTTCAAATTTTTTGTTGATCATTTTTTCGATCTGCCCTATTTTGCCTTTTTCCTTCACGTGAATGATGGATATGGACGTCCCCGTTTTTCCCGCCCTTCCGGTTCGTCCGCTGCGATGCGTGTACACTTCGGTGTCGTCGGGCAAGCCGTAATTGATGACGTGCGTGATGTCGTCCACGTCCAAGCCGCGAGCCGCCACGTCGGTAGCCACCAAAAGTTGCAGGTTGCGGTTGCGGTATTTGTTCATCACGAAATCGCGTTGCGCTTGCGAGAGATCGCCGTGCAGGGAATCGGCATCGTAACCGTCCTGAATCAGCTTGTCGGCGATTTCCTGCGTTTCCTTGCGCGTGCGGCAAAAGATGATGGCGTAGATGTTGGGATAGTAGTCGGCTACACGTTTCAACGCCAAGTATTTATCCTTTGCCTGTACGATGTAATAAATGTGTTTTACGTTGAGTGCGCCTTCGTTTTTTCGTCCGATGGTAATTTCCACCGGGCTGTTCATATATTTCCGCGTGATACGCGCAATTTCTTGGGGCATCGTGGCGGAAAACAGCAGCATCGATCTGCCGTCGGGGACTTGTCCCAAAATTTCGTCGATGCTTTCCGTGAAACCCATATTCAGCATCTCGTCGGCTTCGTCCAGCACCACGGTGTGCACGTTTTCCAACGAAACGGTTTTGCGGTTCAGCAAGTCGATCAAGCGTCCGGGGGTAGCGACGATGATGTGCACCCCGCGTTTCAACGCGCGGATTTGGCTTTCGATGCTCGATCCCCCGTAAACGGGCAGGATTTTTATATCGGCAACGAATTTGGAATACTCGCTGAGATCGTCCGCGATTTGCAGACAGAGTTCGCGCGTGGGACAGAGAATAAGCGTCTGCGGCGAATGCAGGCTTACTTTGGTTTTCTGAATGATGGGAATACCGAAAGCGGCGGTTTTTCCGGTTCCGGTTTGTGCCAACGCGATAATATCGCGGGTTTGCGCCAACAACAGGGGGATTACTTCTTCCTGGACGGGCATAGGTTGTTCAAAACCCATTTCTTGGATTGCCTTGATAATTTGCGGGGCAATCCCTAATTCTTCGAATGTCTTCATCTTTTAATTTTAAATTATTGAATGTGCGGATCTTCGATATTTTTCTCTTAACCCACCAAATCACGACATTACACATTAAAAGATGAGAGAAAAACAGAGATTCCAAGCGATTCGGAAACACAACAATGAGGGACTCTCATTTCTTCATTTTCCAAATCGGCTGCAAAGGTACATAAAATAAATGAGATATTAGGAAATTGTTTTGAATTTTCGAATCATTTGGAATAAAAACCGATAAAAGTCATAATACATTTTTGTCGAAATCCATACGAATATCCGACGCCCAATCGTTAATTTACGTCCCTTCGCCGATTTTCAGGTCGAAAAACTGAAATTCTTCGGTCAGAAGAAACGATACCGCCGGCTTTGTGCAGGGAATGGAGTTGCTTGTCAATTTCTCTTCTGCCAAAGATGAAAACGCGGAGGTGTTTATTTTTATCCGGCAAATAAACGATTGACAACATTCAAAACAGTTTCTACGGATTGTAGAACAGATACTTTCTCAATATCGTTTTTTTGCCTTGGCTAACCTTCAATTCTTTTTCGAGGTAGTTGTCCACCGAGCCGTATCGCTGCTTGATGTAGTCGATGGTGTATTCAAGGTAAACCCTGTTCACGGAAAGCATCGCGGTGATGGCTTCCTGCATATATTCGGGAAGGGTTTGCGCGTAGTCGATGGTGGTGCGCACGTCGATGGTGCGGTTCGACAGCAGGTAATCGTCCATTATCGCGCTTTCGGGGACACCCAACGCCGACAGTATCAGGAAGGAAGCCAAGCCCACGCGATCTTTGCCCAAGGCTTCGGAAAGAAGTATCGGGTAGTTGCTTTCGCCCGTCAGCAGATCAAACATTTCGCCAAATTCCTTTTTGTAGTTTTCAATGATGTCGATATAGGAATCCTGCACGTAGCGGATTGCGTCGGCGCGGGTAAAGTTTTTTTCATTGATGTGTTTTTCCATCACTTCATTGTCCATCAAAGGAATGGGAAGCGAAACGCGGCGAATGTCGGGGTGAAGGGTAAGCGGGAAAGCCTGAGCGTTTTTGTCAGAGCGGAAATCCACCACCGTTCTTATCCCCAATCTTTTTATCCTTTCCTGATCGAAGAGGTTGGCGTTGCTCAAATCGCCCGAACGGAAGATTTTTCCCCAACGAAGCTGCTTGTTGTCCATGCTGTAATAACCGCCCACATCGCGGAAATTCTTGATCTTGTCCATTTCTATAACCCTGTTGGACACAATCCCCGAATAAACGCCGCTCGTACTCAACAAGAAAAATTCGCGTATGCTTGTTTGTGTGGGGTTTATCCGCGCCACCTGATCGCTGATGTCAGTGGACGCCACGGGCGTGAAGGCATTCAGGGAACTGTCGGAAGCGGAAGAGTAAATGTCGATTTTCCCCTCTTGATCGGGGCTTACTTCCCATTTCAACAAAAATTCCCCGTCCTTGTCCTTTTCGGCAACGGAAGTTATCTTAATAGTTGAAGCACAACCGTTTCCAAAAAGCAACAAGGCAATAGCGAATGATATGACACCTAACTTTTGCACTCTACACATTGAAAACAACGGCAAATATAGTGAAAACATTTTATCTCATAAATCCTTTTATATAAGGTATTAACAATAAATAAACAGTTTGGTTTTATTTTCAACACTTTTATATTTGATTGGGCGAAAAATTGTATATTCGTAGCATTATTTTTGGCGAAGGGACGATTGGGTTTCTCAAATTTTTTCTTGTTGATAATTTGTGTACAGCTTGTAAATAACAAAATCGTAAATTTATTTTGAAAATTAAATGTCGCATTCGTATATCAACTTTCTTTGGATCTCAAAAATAATTGGCATTTATTTTTGTCCGAATCTTCATCTAATTTTCAACAGCCGATGGTGGCGACATCCGAAAAAATTATTAACTTTGCCTTTCATCAACTATTTTTGATAAGAGTTGCAATGGATGGATTATCAAGTAAAAAATTGAGCAGGAGCTTGTTCATTACTTGTGCATAAAACAACAACGGATTATGATATGTTCAAAGGCTTGTTTTTCGAAAAAAATAATCAACAATATCAACAGCCTATTATCATTATCATATTTAAAATTTTTAGATTTTTAAATTCATATTATTATATTTGTTTTGATGAAAAAGCAAGATTTGATTGAAAAAATAAATTTTCTGCGCAAGAAAAAAAATGCCATTGTGTTGGCGCATTATTATCAAGAGTCTGATATACAAGATATTGCCGATTTCGTGGGCGACAGCCTCGCTTTGGCGCAATGGGCAGCGAAAACTTCCGCCGACATTATCGTGCTCTGCGGCGTGCATTTTATGGGCGAAACCGCCAAGATACTCAGTCCTGCGAAAAGGGTTTTCATTCCCGACGCCGACGCCGGCTGTTCCTTGGCTGACAGTTGCCCCGCCGACAAATTGGCGGAATTTGTGAAGGCGCACCCTGCGCACACGGTTGTTTCGTATGTGAACACTACCGCAGCTGTTAAAGCATTGACTGATATAGTTGTTACGTCCACCAACGCGAAACAGATTGTGGATTCGCTTCCGCAGGACGAAAAAATAATTTTCGGTCCCGATAAAAATTTGGGCGATTACATCAATAAGCTCACGGGGCGCAATATGTAGCTTTGGAACGGGGCTTGCCACGTGCACGAACAATTTTCGATCGAAAAGATTTTGCAATTGAAGAAACAATATCCCGATGCCTTGTTGCTCGCGCACCCCGAATGTAGGAAATATCTTTTGGAAATAGCCGATCACGTGGGATCCACCTCTTCCATCTTGAAATTTGCCGGAAAGTCCGCCGCCAAGCGTTTCATCGTGGCTACCGAATCGGGAATACTGCACCAAATGCAGAAAGAAAATCCCGAAAAGGAATTTATCCCCGCTCCACCGGAAGATTCCACTTGCGCTTGCAACGATTGTATTTTTATGAAAATGAATACCTTGCAAAAACTTTACGATTGTTTGAAGAACGAAAGCCCCGAAATTTTCGTGGACGAGGAAATTCGCCTGAAAGCTGTAAAGCCAATAGAAAGAATGTTGGAAATTTCGGAAAAATACGGGTTGTGAAATCATTTTCGGTAAAAATTAGAACAATTTCTTGGTGCCGTTTATTTTTGTACCTTTGTAGCCTGAAATTAAAAAACGAAGGAATTTATGGCACTTCAATGCGGCATTGTGGGGCTTCCCAACGTGGGTAAATCCACGCTTTTCAACTGTTTGTCGAACGCGAAAGCGCAGGCGGCGAATTTTCCCTTTTGCACCATCGAACCCAACGTGGGCGTGATAACCGTCCCCGACGAGAGGCTGAACAAATTGGCTGAGTTGGTGCACCCGCAAAAAATCGTGCCCACCACGGTAGAGATTGTCGATATTGCCGGGTTAGTGAAAGGCGCGAGCAAGGGCGAGGGATTGGGCAACAAGTTTTTGGCGAATATCCGCGAAACCGATGCCGTTTTGCACGTCTTGCGTTGTTTCGACGACGACAACGTTACGCACGTGGACGGAAGCGTAAATCCGGTGCGCGACAAAGAAATCATCGACGCCGAATTGCAGTTGAAAGATCTCGAAACCATTGAATCACGCATTTCCCGCGTGGAAAAACAAGCCAAAACAGGGGGCGACAAAAGCGCAAAATTGGCTTTCGAGGTGTATGCCAAGATTCGCGAGGCGTTGCTCAAAGGCGAATCGGCTCGCACGGTAACTTTCGAAACGAAAGACGAGACAAAGGCGGCTCGCGAACTCTTTTTGCTGACTGCCAAACCTGTTTTGTACGTCTGCAACGTGGACGAGGCAAGCGCGGTAAACGGCAATAAATACGTGGACGAAATACGCGAAGCCGTGAAAAACGAGAACGCCGAAATTCTTGTCGTTGCCGCAAAAATAGAATCTGAAATTGCTGAATTTGAGAACTATGACGAGCGCGAACTCTTCCTTTCGGAAATCGGATTGGGAGAATCGGGAGTGAACCGCTTGATAAAAGCGGCGTACAAGCTACTCAACCTGCAAACCTTCCTCACGGCAGGACCGCAGGAAGTGCGGGCGTGGACTTTCGAGAAAGGTTGGAAAGCCCCGCAATGCGCTGGCGTGATCCACACCGATTTCGAAAAGGGCTTTATCCGCGCCGAAGTGATAAAATACGCCGATTATCTGTCCTACGGATCGGAAGCCGCCGTGAAGGAAGCCGGAAAAATGAACGTGGAAGGCAAGGATTATCTCGTGCAGGACGGCGACATTATGCACTTTCGGTTTAATGTGTAGTTTTTACGGCATCGTGCAATAATACAACAGCCCGACAGTGAAATAGTTGTTGCCAAAATCGTTGTTTATTTTCGATGATTTGGAAAACGGCGCAATGTGATAGGCTGCCGAAATCCCCCAATCTTTACAAACCAACTGCGCCCCCGCCTGCAAGTCGATGGTGGTAATGTCGTAATAATCCTTGGTTTTTCGCGGAATGCCGTATTCGTCAATGTATTCGTAAACATTCTTCACTTTGTTGGTAAAAAAAGCTGCGCAACCGATACCGCAATGGGGTAGCAACGTCAGGTTTTCGTTTATTTTTGTCCGAAGAAAAGAGTATCGCAGCCCGATAAGCCCGAAAACGTTGGTTTTGGTGTCGTCAAAATCCAAATAGCGAAAACTATGCTTGCCAATGGGTGCGCCGATTTTAAAATCGAGGGACAAGATTCCGCGGTTTTGGAACGGAAAATTCAAGTCCAACCCGAAAGCAGGCGCGAACGAAAAAATGTGTTGAAGGTTGCCCATCGGCACCACGCTACCCACGCTTATCCCGATAGAAGCTCGGTTGTCCTCTTCTTCAAACGGTTCGTCTTCGAGCAACAATTGCGCAAACTGACAGGGCAGTACGCAAACAAGCATCAGCAGGGCAATAAAAATTTTCTTCATCGTGTTGTCGTTTAGGGTGCAACGTTTCAGCCACGCATTTTGTTTGACGTGAAAAGATTATTCGAAAGAAAGATAGGGCTTCAAGCGTTCGAGATCGCCTTCCGTAAACTCGTCGAGCATCGACAGCTCGTCAATGGAAGCAATGTTTCCTTTCCGTGTCCGTAAATTCACAATCGCCTTCACGTGATTGTATTCGAGGTAGGGGTGTTTCAGCAGTTCCTTGAATTCCAATTTGTTGATGGCTATTTTCACAAAAACCTCATCTTCCTTCACAAAGGGGCTTACCTTGGCAAACAGTTCGTTGTCGAAGCCATACACTTCGCGAAGTTGGTTCACGGAAGCGAAACCGCCGAGCCTATCGCGATATTTCACGATCCGTCCGGCAAACGCGCTACCGATGCCGGGGATTTTCTTCCATTGCGCCGTGTCGGTTTCGTTGAGCGAGATGCTTTCCCCCGCCGACAATTTTTCCGTTTTCGGGTACGATGGGTACGAATGGGGTATATTTTCTTGTATTCCCCCCTTTTCGTATTGTTTTTTCTCGTATCGGTTTGTCGTTATTCGTTGGTTACGTGCGTAATAGCTCGCGCTTGTGTCGTTTTGCCGTTTTTCCAATTCCGTATGGAAACGGGCAAGTTCGCCGTCCAAGGAATCTTTGCGCGAAGAGTCGAAGGCGAATTGTTCGCGGTTCGACAAAACAACGTTCAGTACGAAGAGCAATACAATGACAACCAACAACAAAATAACCGCCACTTTTTCGCCCGATTGAAAATATAGAAAATCTTTCCATTTCATAGTTTTTGAGATTTTGAACCGATGAAATTCTGCCTATCGCGTGCAAACATACAATGTTTTCTTTGTTTTTCAAAGTTTTTTGGATTTTATGTATTACCTTTGAATGAGAAACGGTTTCTGAACGAAAAAAACGGATATGGTTTTAAATTACATTTGGATTGCTTTTTTCCTTGTCGCTTTCGTCGTCGCCATTTGCAAACTTGTTTTTCTTGGCGACACGGGCATTTTTACCGAGATAATGCATTCCACTTTCGATACCGCCAAGCTCGGTTTCGAGATTTCCCTTGGGCTTACCGGCGTTTTATCGCTTTGGATGGGCATTATGAAGATTGGGGAAAGGGGCGGAATGATCGAGTTTTTTTCGCGAGCCTCAGCCCCTCTGTTCAGCAAGCTATTCCCCGATATTCCCAAGGGACACCCTGCCTCGGCTTCAATCCTGATGAATATCTCGGCGAATATGCTTGGGCTTGACAATGCGGCGACGCCCTTCGGATTGAAGGCGATGAGCGAATTGCAGGAACTCAACCCGAAAAAAGACGCGGCTTCCAACCCGATGATAATGTTTTTGGTGCTGAACGCATCGGGATTGACGCTGATTCCCGTTTCGGTTATGGTGTATCGCGCCCAATTGGGTTCGGCAAACCCTTCCGATGTCTTTATCCCGATAACGATTGCCACCTTCGTAGCCACCTTCGCGGGCGTTTTGGCGGTTTGTTTCAAGCAGCGCGTCTCGGTTTTCAACAAGGCGATTATGGGCTTTTTCGGGGGGATTTCGCTTTTCATCGCCGCCACGGTTTGGCTTTTCAATTCGATGCCGCAGGAACAGGTTTCAAAAGTTTCGTCGTTGGTAGCCAACGCCATCTTGTTCGGCATCATCGTCGCCTTCCTAATCAAAGGGCTGCGCAAGAAAATAAACGTGTTCGATGCCTTTATTGATGGCGCGAAAGACGGTTTTCAAACTGCCGTGCGCATTATCCCCTACCTGATCGCGTTGTTGGTGGGCATCGGCGTTTTTCGGGCTTCCGGCGCGATGGATTTCATGATGGACGGGCTTCGAGGATTGGTGTCGATGACGGGTTTCGATGCCCGGTGGGTGGACGGAATCCCGACTGCCCTGATGAAACCCCTCAGCGGAAGCGGTGCGCGGGGTATGATGATCGACACGATGAAAAATTTCGGCGCGGACTCGTTCGCGGGGCGGTTGTCCTGCATCTTGCAGGGGGCTACCGACACCACTTTTTACATTGTCGCGGTTTATTATGGGGCGGTAAACATTAAAAATTCGCGCTACACCGTTTCCTACGCGCTCTTGGCGGATTTGACGGGGGTAATCGCCGCGATTTTCGTAACCTATCTGTTCTTTGGGTAGATATAGTTTTGTCATTTTCAATGAATTGAATGTATGCCAATCACTTTTCAAGCGGAAAACCACCTGTCGTTTCCTTCCTTCGTCAAACGGCGGAAAACGGCGGCGTGGATTAAGCAAGTCGCCGAAAAATACGGCAAGAAGGCGGGGGACGTCAATTATCTTTTTTGCGACGACGAGCGCATTTTGTCCGTGAACAAGCAATACCTTTCCCACGATTACTACACCGACATTATCACTTTCGATTTTTCGGGGGGGGGCAGCGTTTCGGGCGACATTTTCATCAGCCTCGACACGGTAAAGAGCAATTCGCAAAAGTATCAAACGGATTTTGTCGAGGAACTGCACCGCGTTATCATTCACGGTGTTTTACACCTCTGCGGCTTGAAAGACAAATCCGCCGAGGAAGCGGAAAAGATGCGGAAAGCCGAAAACGAAGCCTTGGGGTTGTTGGATTTCAAGACAAAGCAATCCTGAAAAAGATTGGGTACGCAAAAATCAGACACAAATTGCAGATGATTTTTTTGATTTTGGTTCAATAATAGATTTGATTTTTAGAAGCTGTTTAAATTTTACAGCTGATCTTTTTTATCGCTATTTTAAGATGGATTTTTTGCTTTACATTTGCAGATTTAGCGGGCTAAATCGAGAATGGGAAGTGAAAAAGACGCTTAAAAGAGCAGAAAAAAGCAGCTGAGAATACTACAATATATTATTTCGTTAAAATTTAAACAGCTTCTTAATGTTCGAAACCCTTTTCCCCCTCAATTCTCTACTTCGCGTTTTCAGCCCTTTTTCAGCTGTGAATCAAGCTCTTTTGAGCGTTCCACCGCCAAGTGGATATTGGAACAGATATTTTCGTCGTTGATGATGGCGGGGATCGTGGATTTTCCGAGACTCTTGCGCACGTCGGAGTTTACGCCCGAAAGGATGACCTGTATTTTTTCCTTTGCCGAATTTCTGCACAGCGTTTCGAGGTTTCGTATCCCGGTGGAATCTATAAAGGGCACTTTCCTCATGCGGATGATCCGGATATTCGGTCTTTCGCCTATCTCGCGCATCTTCTCGTCGAATTTGTTGGCGATGCCAAAGAAAAACGGACCGTCTATCTCATAGACTTCCACGCCTTTGGGCAGGTAAAGCGTTTCGTTGTCGAGGTTGCCGGAATGGGATTCCATCTCTTTCGAGAGATCAATTTTCCCGGTGGTGTGCGAGATGTGGGTACTTTCCGACATACGTTTCAAGAAAACGAAGATGGCGAGTATCAGCCCCACCTCGATGGCGATGGTCAAATCGAAAACCACGGTCAGGACAAACGTGGTCAGCAGCACCGCGAGTGTCGATTTGCCTTGTTTGGCAAGGGCGAGGAACGAGCGCCATTCGCTCATGTTGTACGACACCACCACCAGCACCCCGGCGAGGCAAGCCATCGGGATATGTTTCGTGAGGTCGCCCAAAAACAGCAGGATGAGCAGCAGCACAACAGCGTGGATGATTCCAGCCACGGGCGTTCTTCCGCCGTTGTTGATGTTCGTCATCGTGCGGGCGATAGCCCCCGTTGCCGGGATTCCGCCGAAGAAAGGGGTAATGATATTGGTAACGCCCTGCGCCACAAGTTCCATGTTGGAATTGTGCTTGTAGCCCGTAACGCCGTCCGCCACCGTTGCCGAGAGCAAAGATTCAATCGCGCCGAGCATAGCGATGGTAAAGGCTTCGGGGAAGAGGAGGCGGATGGTTTCGAGGTTGATGCCGACAGGTTCCATTTCGGGCAGTTGGCTGTTGATGACGAAACGGTCGCCGATGGTTTCGATATTCGTGAAATTGGTGTATTCTTTCAGCAGATAGGCGACAACCGTCATCAACACGATGGCGATGAGCGAGCCGGGAATCTTCTTCGATATTTTGGGCGTGAGGAAAATAATCGCCACGCTAAGTACGCCGATAGCCAGCACAATCCAGTTCAGGGTGTCGAAACATTGCAGGTAAACACCCCATTTGCTGAAAAAATCGGAAGGGAGCTTGGGGGTTGTCAGCCCGAAAAAATCCTTCATCTGAGTGGAAAAAATAGTGAGCGCGATGCCGCTCGTGAAGCCCACCACGATGGGATAGGGGATAAATTTGATGACGGTTCCGAGTTTGAGGAAGCCCATCAGCACGAGCATCGTTCCCGCCAGCACGGTGGCAATCGCCAGCCCTTCCACGCCGTGGCGTTCCACGATGCCGTAAACGATGACGATGAATGCCCCGGTGGGACCGCCGATTTGCACGTTGCTCCCGCCCAAGAAAGAGATGAGGAATCCGGCGATGACCGCCGTGATAATCCCTTTTTCGGGTGTTACGCCCGACGAGATACCAAACGCGATGGCAAGCGGCAGCGCGACAATTCCGACGATGATTCCCGCCATCAGATCAGCCGTGAATTTTTCCCTGTTATACGTTTTGAGGGAGAGGAATAGCGAAGGCTGGAAATCTTTAAGAAACGACAATTGCATAGAAACTGTTTAAATCTTAACGAAATATCTTTTCGTTGTAAAACGGGGGCAAAGGTACGAATTAATTCACATTATCGGTACTATTTAGAAATGAAATTAAACAAACCATCGTTCCAAGCCAATATTATTCATGGCATAGAGTTTACATTAAGAAGCTGTTTAAATTTTAACAGCTTCTTAAAGTGTAAAAAACAAAAAAAATCAAATTTCGTTGGAGACGTCAAATCAAGCCCTGCTCCACCATTACGATGGCGTGTTCCACCAAGCGATCTTCGCCGAAGGGGTCGTACCTTTTTTTGAGGCTGTTGCCAAAAAGTCCCGCCAAGGCATTATACGTCCATGCCTTGAAAGTTCCCATGAAAGCGTCCACGATGGTGTAGGAAGCCGAATTAGTTTCCCTGTCCACCAATTTAATCAGCAACTGCCCCTGCGAGCGGGTAAGTTTGCTCATCTTGGGCTTATAGGAGTCGTACAGATATTTTTCCATCAGGTTGAGGTGTTTCTGCCGCGCCTTGTCGTCGGGCAGGGTTTCCATATATTCGTATGTTTCCTTGATGATTACGGCGATTTCCTTGGCGTAGGGCAATGTCTTCTTCACGTCGCGTGTCAGCTTGTCGTACTGTATCCGTTGTTTTTGGGAAGCGAAACGCATTTTGGAATACTTGATGAAATCGCAGAGCGTGATGCAAGCAACAGTGTCTGCCCCGACGACGACGGCGGGGTAAACATTGGGCAAAACAAAATACGTGTTGCGTGAAATGGGCGAGCCGGATCCGCTATACGAAACGTAATAGTCTTGGGCCGCCGCGGGGATTGACAACACGCCGAACCAAGCAAATAATATGAGAATCGTTTGTTTCTTCATAATTCCACAACAAAGATATATCATTGTTTCGTGCGGAAATGAAAAAATGGCGTTAAGTGTAGTTAATTAATCCACGGATATGTAGGGTTTTAAGTGAATAATATCGAATTAAAGGCAAAGAAAAAGCCAAAACAGGCAAAAACTATTCCCAAAAAGGTTCGCCAAACGGGAAATATAGCTTATCTTTGAGAGGGAAATTGGTTTGAAAAAAAAAAACCCTATGGAATACTATCATTTAGGAGAATTGATTCATCGGCGGGCTGAAAAATACGGTTCGCGCACCGCCCTCAAATACCTTGACGAGGCGGACGAATGGGCTAACCTCTCGTGGACTGCCTTTTCCGATAAAGTGTTGAAAACCGCTATGGCGATGGCAGAAATGGGCATTCAGCCGGGGGACAATATCGGCATTTACGCGCAAAATATGGAAAAATACTTTTTCACGGATTTCGGGGCATACGCCAACCGCGCCGTGATGGTGCCGATGTATGCCACCTCAGCCCCCACGCAGGTGCAATACATTGTGAACGATGCGCAAATCAAGGTGGTTTTCGTGGGCGAGCAGTTTCAATACAACAACGCCTTCAAGGTGCAGCGCGAAAATCCGGTGTTGGAACGGCTGATTATCTTCGACAGGAAAGTGGTGCTGAACCCCGAAGACAAAACGTCGGGGTATTTTGACGATTTCATTACCACCGGCGAAAATTCGGAGTCGGAGGCATTAGTGAAAGCGCGGCTGAAAAATTTGAGGAAAACCGATTTGGCGACGATTATTTACACTTCGGGGACGACGGGCGAACCAAAAGGCGTGATGATCGATCACGAAAATTACTTGCAGGCCTTGAAAATCCACGACATTCGCCTCACGGAATGTTCGGATAAAGATTTGTCGATGTGCTTC
Source organism: Dysgonamonadaceae bacterium (assembly GCA_031269865.1). Classification (GTDB taxonomy): domain Bacteria; phylum Bacteroidota; class Bacteroidia; order Bacteroidales; family Dysgonomonadaceae; genus JAISUH01. The sequence goes on from JAISYO010000188.1 coordinate 30,956, forward strand.
CTTCCGCTCACGCATATTTTCGAGAAGGCGTGGTCGTACTACTGCCTTCACAAGGGCATAACCCTCGCCATCAATCGCGATCCGGGCAAAATTCGCGAATCGCTGAAACAGATCCGCCCGACGTTGATGAGCAACGTGCCGCGGTTTTGGGAAAAGGTGTACGATGGCATTCGCGAGCGTATGGACGCTTCGTCGGGGTTTGTCAAATGGCTGTTCAACGATTCCGTGAAGACGGGAAAGAAATACAACCTCGCGTATCGGAACGAAGGCAAAAAAGCCCCTTTCGGCACGGCGTTGAAGTTTTTTATTTATCGGCACACGGTTTATTTCCTCATTCAGCGCGTGGTGGGCATCGAGCGCGGAAATTTCTTCCCGGTGGCGGGTGCGCCGCTTTCCGATGCCATCAACGAATTTTTGCAGAGCATCGACGTCCACATTATTTACGGCTACGGACTGTCAGAAACGACGGCTACCGTAAGCTGTTTCCCCCACACCGGCTTTAAAATGGGCACGGTTGGAGCGGTTATGCCGAAAGTTACCGTGAAAATCGGGGAAAACGATGAGGTTTTGGTAAAGGGGAAATCGGTAATGAAGGGTTATTACAACAAGCCCGAAGCCACAAAAGAAGCCTTTACCGAGGACGGATTTTTCAGGACGGGCGATGCGGGGCGTTTGGAACAATGCGGCGATTACACCTGCATCGTGCTGACTGACAGGATAAAAGATCTCTACAAAACGTCGAACGGCAAATACATTGCGCCACAAATGATCGAAACGCGCATCAGCGAAGACAAATACGTGGATCAGATTGCGCTGATCGGCAACGAGCGGAAATTCGTGAGTGCGCTGATCGTCCCCGATTTCGGGGTGTTGAAAACCTACGCCGATTCGCACGACATTCCCTACGATTCCGAGAACGACTTGGTGGAAAACCCCCGCATTTACGACTTCATCTTTGGGCGGATAGAGTTGTTGCAGGCGCAATTCACGTCCTACGAGAAAATCAAACGCTTCGCCCTGCTTGCCCAACCCTTCACGATGGAGGCAGGCGAATTAACCAATACGCTGAAAGTCAAACGGAAAGTGATTTTGGAACATTATGCCGACGTGATTGACAAGCTGTATGAGGGTTGAGCGAGGATAAGGTTTAAATTTTAAATTAATGAAGAAATGAAAAACAAAGAATTATTCAAAAATTATCCCGATAGGGATTTTATGTCAGCGGAAGGGTTGAAGTCCCTTCTCAGCCCTGCGTGCCGCAGGTGCGCAATACTTGGATTGATGTTGCTTTTGGCGGTTTCGGGGATTGCCCAAGTACCTCCCCCTTCCTGCTACGAACCCACCCGCAACGAGGGTATCGCCGCATACAACAAAGGCGAATACGACAAGGCGATAACATATTTTTATCTTGCACTGAATACTTGTCCCGACATGCCGAACAACAACGACTTGCAGGCATATATTGACAAATGTATCGCCGCAAAGGGAAAAAAGGCGGATAACGATGCGGAACGGAAAAAACAAAGGGAAGCAAAAAAGAAACAAAAAGCAGAAAAAACCACCCTTATTTCCGACAAAGGAGTGGTAATCAACGGAATCACATGGGCAACCCGCAATGTGGATGCGCCCGGAACATTTACTAAAAATCCCGAAGATGCAGGAATGTTTTATCAGTGGAACCGAAAAATAGGTTGGAGCAGTGCTTCCCCCATGGTTAATTCCGATGGAGGTACAACTTGGGACGAAACACATATCGATGGCTCAACTTGGGAAAAGGCAAACGATCCATGCCCATCGGGATGGCGGGTGCCGACATGGTTTGAGTTTGAACGCCTGTTAAATTTCGGTAGCGGATGGATAACAAAAAACGGAGTTAATGGACGGATTTTCGGCTTCGACTCAAACACGCTTTTTTTGCCGGCTGCGGGTTGGAACAGCAACAGCAACAACGACAATCTGTCTGGCAATTATTGGTCTGCCACTCCTTACGGTTCAACGAACTTTACGTGGGGCTTGACTTTTAGCAGCTTCCTCCGCATAGGCGTGTTCTATGGCTTCCGCAACGGTGGACATTTGGTTCGTTGCGTGGCGGATTCGTCCCCCTCTTGCTATGAGCCCACTCGTGGCAAGGGCAAAGACGCATACAAAAAAGGCGAATACGACAAGGCAATGATGTATTTCAACCTTGCGAATACTTGCCCCGACAAGCCGAGTAACAACGACTTGCAGTCATATCTCAATAAATGCAAGGACGCAAAGGAAAAGGCAGAGGCAAAGCAACAGATGCAAGATAAAGCCGAGCAACTTGCACTGCGAGTTGGAGGCATAGCAATCAACGGCGTTGTTTGGGCGAAAAGCAATGTGGATGCGCCCGGCACTTTTGTCAAAAATCCCGGAGATGACGGAATGCTCTATCAATGGAACGGAAAGAAAGGCTGGTATTCCACTGGTGACGTTTCCGGCTGGGACAGCATAACACCAAGCAGTACGATTTGGGAAAAAGTAAATGATCCGTGCCCTGCCGGTTGGCGAGTGCCGACAAGATTTGAGATAGAAAGTCTGGCAAGTTCCGGCAGAGAGATAATAAAAAACGGTTTTTCACGCCTTGCGTTCGGTTCGGGTTCCAATACGGTACTATTGCCTTCCGTTGGCTACCGCGCCGGCAACAACGGTACGTCCTACGGTTTGGGAGACTTCAGCTACTATTGGTCTGCCACCCCCGATAGTTTGGAACGTGCGTGGGGCTTGTTCTTTTTCTACTACCCCGATGGTGGTACTAACGGACGCTCGTACACGCGCAGCCTCCATCGTAACTGCGGTTTTCCGATCCGTTGCGTGGCGGAAGACGACACGCCGAATAACAATGCGGAACAAAAACGACAGTGGGAGGCGGAAGTGCAAAAGCGGATAGAAGCAGAAGCAAACCGAAAGTACGAGGCAGAAGCAAGGCGACAGATGCAAGAAAAAGCCGAGCAACTTGCACTGCGAGTTGGCGGAGTGGCAATCAACGGCGTTACTTGGGCAACCCGCAATGTGGATGCGCCCGGCACTTTTGCCAAAAATCCCGAAGATGCAGGAATGTTCTATCAATGGAACGGAAAGAGAGGCTGGGCTTCAACGGGCGACGTTTCCGGCTGGGACAGTAGCATTCCAATCGGTACTACTTTGGAAGAGGCAAACGATCCATGTCCGCCGGGTTGGCGAGTGCCGACAATGGTTGAGATGGAAATACTATTAAGCTCTGGTAGTCAATGGAAAACACAAAACGGTGTAGATGGACGTGTATTCGGTTCCGGCTTAAACACGGTGTTTTTGCCTGCTGCGAACAACCGTCTCAACGATGGTAACCTTGATGGTAGCCTCAACCGCATCAACAGTAAGGGAGGCTTCTATTGGTCTGCCACCCCCAACGGTTCGAACTTTGCATGGGGTATGCTCTTCGGTGGCGGTCGCCGTGCGAATATGCTTTTCGGCTACCGAGGCAATGGTTATTCAGTCCGTTGCGTGGCGGAAGACGACACGCCTAATGAAGATGTGAAACAAAAACAACAGAGGGAGGCGGAAACGCAAAAGCAGAAAGAGGCTGAGCAACAAAGGCAAAGAGAGGCAACGCAAAAGCAAAAACACGCCGAGCAACTTGCAGCACGAATTGGCGGAGTGGCAATCAACGGCGTTGTTTGGGCGAAAAGCAATGTGGATGCGCCCGGCACTTTTGCCAAAAATCCCGAAGATGGCGGAATGTTTTATCAATGGAACAGAAAGAAAGATTGGACATCCACGGGCGATGTTTCGGGTTGGGACAGTAGCATTCCAATCGGTGCGACTTTGGAAAAGGCAAACGATCCATGCCCGTCGGGTTGGCGAGTACCCACAATGGCTGAATTTGAAAGCCTTCTCGATTCCGGTAGCAGATGGACAACGCTCAACGGCGTGAATGGACGTGTATTCGGATCACGTTCCAATACAGTGTTTTTGCCTGCGGATGGAAGACTTGTCCATGGCGATGGTTCGCTCAGCAATCAGGGAGATAGGGGCGACTATTGGTCTGCCACCCCCCACGGTTTGCTCAATGCGTGGTACTTGACTTTTGACGGTAGCTACGCGGGCGCGGGTGGCTACTACTGTCGCAACTTCGGCTTTTCAATCCGTTGCGTGGCGGAGTAGGTTTTACTATTTTCAATGGTTATGAGAAACAAAATCAAATTCATTTGATTTTGCCCTCAGCTTTCACTACCTTTGCAACAATTTTTTAAGGATAGAAAAATGGATTACAATTTCGGAGAAATAGAAAAAAAGTGGAAGCAATACTGGATTGACAATCAGACGTATAAAGTAACGGAAGACGCATCGAAACCAAAATACTACGTCCTCGATATGTTTCCCTACCCTTCGGGTGCCGGCTTGCACGTGGGGCATCCACTGGGATATATCGCGTCCGATATTTTTTCGCGCTACAAACGCTTGCAGGGATTCAACGTGCTTCACCCGATGGGTTACGATGCCTACGGGCTTCCTGCCGAGCAATACGCCATACAGACGGGGCAGCATCCGGCGATAACCACCCGCAACAACATTGCGCGATATAGGGAACAGCTGGACAAAATCGGCTTCTCTTTCGATTGGAGCAGGGAAGTGCAGACTTGCGATCCGGCGTATTACAAGTGGACTCAATGGGCGTTCATCAAAATGTTCCATAGCTATTATTGCAACGACGAACAACAAGCACGCCCCATCGCCGAACTAGTTTCCGTTTTCGAGCGGCAAGGCACAAAAGATTTGAATGTCGCGTGCAGTGAAGAAATCAGCTTCACTGCCGAAGAATGGAATGCCAAAACCGAAACCGAAAAACAGCAAACCTTGATGAACTACCGCATTGCCTACCTCGGCGATACGATAGTAAATTGGTGCGCGGCGTTGGGAACGGTGCTCGCCAATGACGAAGTGAGCGAAGGATTGTCCATTCGGGGCGGTTATCCGGTGGAACAGAAAAAGATGCGCCAATGGTGCTTGCGCGTTTCGGCATACGCCCAACGATTGCTCGACGGCTTGGATATGGTGGAATGGACTGATTCCCTGAAAGAAACGCAACGCAATTGGATCGGGCGTTCGATGGGCGCGGAAATGGATTTTCAAATCGACAATGAAAAATTGCCGTCGATAAAAATTTTCACGACAAGGGCAGATACCATTTTCGGCGTTACTTTTATGGTGCTTGCGCCTGAAAGCGAATATGTTAAACAGTTGGTTACTCCCGATCGAAAAGCGGAAGTGGAAACCTATCTCGAAAAAACCAAGAAGAAAACCGAGCGCGAGCGCATCGCCGATAAATCGGTTAGCGGTGTTTTTTCTGGTTCTTGCGCGATTCACCCCTTCTCTGGCGAGCAAATCCCCATCTGGATTTCCGATTACGTGCTGGCAGGATACGGAACGGGCGCAATTATGGCTGTTCCCGCGCATGACAGCCGCGACTATGCTTTTGCCCGGTATTTCAACCTGCCGATTATCCCCCTTATCGAAGGTTGCGACGTGTCGGAAGAAAGTTTCGATGCGAAAGAGGGCGTTATGGTTAATTCGGGATTCCTGAACGGACTGACGGTAAAAGAAGCGATTCCTCGCGCCATAGACGAAATAGAAAAACTCGGTTTCGGGCGGCGAAAAATAAATTACCGCCTGCGTGACGCCATTTTCAGCCGTCAGCGTTATTGGGGCGAGCCTTTCCCGATTTATTACAAAGACGGTATGCCATACACGGTTGCCTTAGAGGATTTGCCGATAGAACTGCCCGAAGTGGATAAATTTCTGCCTACGGAAACAGGTGAACCACCGCTTGGGAGGGCGAAGAACTGGGAGTATGAGGAAAAGTAATTTTAAAACATTCACAATATGGACAAGATTTCATTCATATTACTGTTGCTTGCTTTCGGCATGAATATAGTGGCGCAAGAAACATATCCTACTGAATCAGAAAAAGATTTGTACTGGCAACCAGAAAGGCAAATTCAATTCTCTGATTATCAATCAACCATTGATATTAATTGTATTAAATATAACGAAAAATATGGCGTGCAAATGTCGTCAAATATTGGTTTTAGAAAAATTGTTGATGTTCCTAAAAAACGAGGGAAAATAGATAAAGGTTATATTGTTCCCGTTTTTTGCAAAAATTGTTCTTGTATCCTTTCGGAAGATTCTTTGGGATTGTTGGTTGATAGATTATTGTTTGACATTACAGAAACTTGTGCGAGAAGTGCTCGTAAGGATTTGTCCGATTTTCAAATAACAGGAAACATAGATAATCCTAATGCAATGTTTTTTACTTCGATAACAAATAAATGGGACGAATTTAGAAAAGGTGTTTTTGCTACAATAATAAAAGAAGTTTTGGTTGATAAAATTGATACGGCATACATAAGTTGGCGAAAAATTGTTGATGAAAAGTTAGAACAAACAAAAGAATATGCGACAACGCCAAAAGATTGTTATAGATTTGTTGCGGGAAAGCCTGTTGAAAAAGGATATAAACAGGCAAAAACTATTGTGGGCGATATGAGAAGAAATAAGGAAACCGAAAAAACAAATTAATTATGCCCACAACCTGCACATATCAACTTCCCGACAGCAATATTTCACTTGAAGTGTTGCTCGAAGACGGCAGCGTTTGGCTGACGATAGACCAAATGGCGATGCTGTATGGCAGGTCGCGAGCAACCGTCAATGAACATATCTTGAATATTTTCAAAGACGGCGAACTTTTGCGCGAGAATGTAACGAGAAAAATCGGAATTTCCGATTTTTCTTCCGGTGTTTCCACCAAGCCGACGAACTACTATAATTTCGATTTAATTCTCTCGCTCGGCTACCGCATCAAGTCGCCGCAAACCGCGCCGTTTCGTGTGTGGGCAACCGACAGGATAGCAGAAGTAAAAGAGCTACAAATGCCTATAATACAGGAAAATAGCGACATAGTTTTTTACTCCGACCCCGATGGGAAATTGCACGTAGAACTCACTTTCGACGGCGATACTTTTTGGACTACACAGCGCAAAATGGGCGAACTTTTCAGCGTCGAAACACATACGATTAACTACCATTTGACACAAATTTTTGAGTCAAATGAGTTGAATCGGTATTCAGTTATTCGAAAAATTCGAATAACTGCCCCCGATGGAAAACAGTACGACACGCTCTTTTACAACCTTGATGCGATTATCGCAGTGGGGTATCGGGTAAATTCGGTGCGGGCAACGCAGTTTCGTACTTGGGCAACGCAGGTTTTGAGTGAATTTCTTCGCAACGGTATTGCAATGGACGACGAGCGTTTTAAAAAAGGGGACAAATGGAGTAAAGAACATTTTCAAATGGTTTTGGAACGGATTCAGGAAATTCGCACTTCTGAACGGCTATTGTATCAGAAAATTACCGATATTTATGCAACGGCAGACGATTACCGGAAAGATGCTTTAACCACGCGGCATTTCTACGCCAAAGTGCAAAATAAACTGCATTGGGCGATTACGGGGCAGACGGCGGCGGAAATCATTTACACCCACGCCGACGCCTCGAAACTGAATATGGGCTTGACGAGTTGGAAACTTGCGCCACACGGAAAAATTATGAAATCCGATGTGGATATTGCCAAAAATTATTTGTCGGAAGAACATATCAAAGAACTCAATCAGATTGTTTCGGCATATTTGGATTTAGCGGAAAACCGTGCTAAACGACACATTACCACCACGATGGAAGATTGGGCGATGTTTTTGGACAGTTTTTTGGAGCTTTCATCGTACCCGATTTTGCTCGATGCAGGAAAAATTACTGCCGAGCAGGCAAAAATCAAAGCGTATGAGGAATATAACAAATTCCGCGTAATTCAGGATAAAAGATACGAATCGGATTTTGACAAAGAATTACGATTGTTAATGGAAAAACAAGCTGAATATCAAAAAACTAAAAGAGAAAATTAATTTTATGGAAACTAAAAAATACCCTCTCGAGCTAAACACTATGCCCGGTTTTGCCGGCAGTTCGGCGTATTACCTGCGCTATATGGATCCGCACAACGACAAGGAATTGGTTTCGGAAAAAGCCGATGGCTACTGGCGGAACGTCGATTTGTACGTCGGCGGAACGGAACACGCTACCGGACACTTGATTTACAGCCGTTTCTGGAATAAATTCCTATACGATTTGGGCGTTTCCGCAGAGGAAGAACCCTTCAAAAAATTAGTGAACCAAGGTATGATTCAGGGGCGGAGTAATTTTGTGTACCGCGTCAAAAACACGAACACCTTTGTTTCGTTCAATTTGATGGGGCAATACGAGGTAACGCCGATCCACGTAGATGTAAACATTGTTTCGAACGACATATTAGACATTGAGGCGTTCAAAAATTGGAACCCCGAATACAAAACCGCCGAGTTTATCCTCGAAGACGGGAAATACGTCTGCGGTTGGGCGGTGGAAAAAATGTCGAAGTCGATGTTCAATGTGGTAAACCCCGACGACATTGTTGAAAAATACGGGGCGGACACCTTGCGTTTGTACGAGATGTTCCTCGGTCCCTTGGAACAGTCGAAACCTTGGGACACCAACGGAATCGACGGCGTGCACCGTTTCCTGCGCCGGTTGTGGAACTTGTTTTTCGACAACGGCGAATTGGCTGTTTCCAACGGCGAAGCCACGAAAGACGAATTGAAATCGATCCACAAGCTCATCAAGAAAGTAACGTTGGACATCGAGTCTTTTTCGTTCAACACCTCGGTTTCGGCGTTTATGATTTGCGTGAACGAACTCACGCAGCTGAAATGCAACAAACGTTCCGTTTTGTCCGATTTGTTGGTTTGCATCGCGCCTTTCGCGCCGCACATCGCTGAAGAGTTGTGGCACGTCATCGGCAATCAGACGTCGGTTTGCGATGCAAAATGGGTGTCCTACAACGAAGAATACTTGAAAGAAGCCTCGTTCCCCTACTCTATCTCGTTCAACGGAAAATCGCGTTACGTCTTGGAATTTCCTGCCGAAGCCGGCAATCAGGAAATCGAGGCAGCTGTGCTTTCGCACCCCAATTCGGCAAAATGGCTCGAAGGGAAAACGCCGAAAAAAGTGATCATCGTCCCGAAAAAAATAGTGAACGTCGTTGTTTAAAAAAATAACCGTATGACTAAAAATATTCGTTACCTGAAATCTTTCTATTGGAAAGATTATGTTACCATTACCCTCGGACTTTCCCTTTTCGTGGTGGGTTTTACCGGTTTCATCGTCCCCAATCAGATTGTAGCCGGGGGCTTGGGGGGCGTGAGCCTTCTGCTCAAATCGGCATTCGGCGTCCCGGTTTCCGTAACGTATTTGGTGGTAAACAGCGTGTTGCTCGTGATGGCGTGGTTTATCCTCGGCAAAAACTACGTGATGAAATCGTTCTACGGGGTAATGGGCATCAGTTTGTTGATGGGTGTTGGCGAGAAACTGATTAGCGAACCCTTGATTCACGCCGATCCGCTGATGTCGAGCATCATAGGGGCGGTGTGCTGCGGTGTGGGTTTGGGCTTGGTTTATTCAACTAACGGAAGCACGGGGGGAACCGACATTGTCGGCGCGATGATTACCAAATACCGCTATATCAGTATGGGGCGCGGTTTGCTTTATATCGACATTGTTGTCGTGGCGAGTTCCTTTTTGCTTTTCCATAGCGTGGAAAAGATTATTTACGGACTGATTGTCATTTCCGTGATGTATTACACGGCGGATATGGTTCTCAACGGGGCGAAACAATCGGTTCAGTTCATCATTTTCTCGGCGAAATACGATCAGATCGCCTCGCATATCAATTCGGAACTGCATCGCGGCTGCACCATTCTCGACGGCACGGGGTGGTATTCCCAACAACCTCAGAAAGTGATTATTGTGTTGGCGCGCAAAACCGAATCCGTCAGCATTTTCCGTTTGGTAAAACGCATCGATGAGAACGCCTTCATTTCGCAGAGCAACGTGGTGGGCGTGTATGGGAAAGGCTTCGATCAGATTAAGTGATTGTTTGTCAAATTGTTGCAAATTCGCTTAATTCCAACCACCGCATCGTTTTCTCGTCGATGAGGCTCATCAATTCGCTGGTGCGCTTGGATGCGGAAATCAGTTCGTCGGCAGGTAGTGTCCCCGACGATAGTTTTTCGGTAAGCACCTCTTTTTCAGATTCCAATGCCTCGATATCTTTTTCCAACTGCTCAAATTCGCGCTGTTCCTTGAAGCTGAGCTTTGTTTTTCCGGCGGTTTTCGGCTTTTGCGCTTGCGTGGATTCCTGCCGGACGGTTTTGGCTTCGCCGGCGTGTTTTTTTCCCTCGTCCGCCTTCCATTCGCGGTATTGCGTGTAATTGCCGGGGAAATCTTTGATTTTTCCCCCACCCTCAAAAACAAGCAGATGATCCACTACCTTGTCCATAAAATAGCGATCGTGCGAAACGACAATCAAACAGCCTTTGAATGAGCCGAGGTAATCTTCGAGGATATTCAGCGTAACGATGTCCAAATCGTTGGTTGGCTCGTCCAACACGAGGAAATTGGGGTTTTTAATTAGCACCGTGCAGAGGTAGAGCCGCCTTTTTTCGCCGCCGCTGAGCTTGTACACGAAATTGTGCTGTTTTTCGGGCGGGAAAAGGAAATGTTGCAGGAATTGCGATGCCGTAAGGCGGCTGCCGTTGCCCAACTCGATGACTTCGGCGATGTTTTGCACCACGTCGAGCACCTTTGTCTGCCCGTCGAATTGCAACCCCTCCTGGCTGTAATAGCCGAAATTCACGGTTTCGCCGATGTCGAAACGCCCCTCGTCGGGTTTTTCCAAGCCGAGCAGCATCTTCACGAAAGTGGTTTTTCCTGCGCCGTTGTTGCCGACGACGCCCATTTTTTCGTAACGGGCAAAGATGTAATTGAAATCGCGGGCGATCACGGTGTCCCCGAACCGCTTCCCCACATGTTCCGCCTCGAAAATCTTGTTGCCGATGTAACCACCTTTCGCGGCTAATTGCACGTTTTGCTCGCGTTTCTGCTGTCGCGCCTTCTCTTCGAGCGAATAAAACGCATCGATGCGCGATTTGGCTTTCGTGCCACGCGCTTGCGGTTGTCGGCGCATCCAATCGAGTTCTTTGCGAAGCAGATTTTGGGCGCGATCTATTTCGGCGTTTTGGCTTGCCGTCCGCTCGTCCCGCTTTTCGAGGAAATAGGAATAGTTTCCCTTGTAGGAAAAGAGTTGGCGGTTGTCAATCTCGATGATTTGCGAGCAGACGCGATCGAGGAAATAACGATCGTGCGTAACCATCAGCAAGCCGATGTTCGATCGGCTCAGGTAATCTTCGAGCCATTCCACCATATCGAGATCGAGGTGGTTGGTAGGCTCGTCGAGGAAGAGCAATTCGGGTTCGCTGATGAGCGCGTTTGCCAACGCCACGCGCTTGATTTGTCCGCCCGACAATTCGCCGATTTTCCGATCGAGACGGGTAATTTTCAGCTGTCCCAATATCTGTTTCACGCGCTGTTCGTAGTCCCAAGCCTTGTGCAAATCCATTTGGGCGATGATTTCGTCCAACCCGTCCTGCTTCCCCGAAGCGATGATTTCTTCGTATCGGGCGATGATTTTCACGGCTTCGCTATCGCTTTGGAAACAGGCTTCCAACACCGTCAGTCCGGGGTTGAATTGGGGCGACTGTTCCAAATACGCCCTGCGGATGTCGTTCCGAAAAACCACGCGCCCCTCGTCGCAAGGCTCTTTTCCGGCGATGATGTTGAGCAGGGTGGTTTTCCCCGATCCGTTTTTGGCGATCAGCCCTATTTTATCGCCTTCGGCAATGCCGAAAGAGAGCTTGCGGAACAAAACCAAATCGCCGAAGCTCTTGGAAAGGGAATCTATTTGCAACAGAGGGTTTGCCATTTTTTTGGGTTGCGGAATTGCGAATCGGATTTTTTCGTTGCAAAGATAACATAAAATACGCGAATCCGGCCGTGAAGGAAATACAGTTTTACAAAACGGATAAAATTTTCTAAAAAAGTTCGTTTTTCCCGCTTGCCGTAAAAAAAAATTGTCTAAATTTGCACTTAGAATCAATGCAGTGATAGATATGATGCAGATAATCAAATATTTAACTGACATTCAATTTATTGATTACCAACAAGTTAGCTCGCCTATCTATCTATCTATCTATCTATCTATCTATCTATCTATCTATCTATCTATCTATCTATCTATCTATCTATCTATCTATCCGGAGTTACGCAAAAAAATTCCCAAAT
>JAISYO010000094.1 GCA_031269865.1 Dysgonamonadaceae bacterium
CCTGAATATCATCAATTCCAACGAGGCATGGAACGAGTTTCGCCGGACGGCTTATCCGAAAATCAGCGGAACAGACCCGGTTGGTACTTTCGTTTCGATTCAGTCGGCTTCGAGCCATCACGACAAGTTGCCGGTGCGGTTGGTGTATCCGCAAACCGAGATCAATCTCAACGGCGATAATATTCCGGTAAAACGGAATCCGTATTCCGACCTGATATTCTGGGATAAAGAGTAAGAATGTTTAACTTTTTAATAAAAAATAAAACAAAATGAAACGATATATTCAATATTATTTGCTTACCATAGTAAGCCTGTTTGGATTAAGTTCTTGCCTCGATGGCGACCCTGTTTTTGAACCCGATGGCGGACCGATGGGAATCGTAGAAATCTCGCTTCCAGCCCGGCAAACCGCTACGCCCTATTCCGTTAAGGCAACCACGCTGGAAGTAGTGGATGAAATTTTGCTGCCCGTGGAAATCAATTATACCGGTTTCAACGGCGCTCCTTCCGACGTACAGGTTACGCTTGCCATCGACAATAATATTGTCAGCGAATATGCCGAGTACAGCCGCATCAACAAAAGCGGTGACAGTATCCTCGTGCCGCTCCCGTCCGGCAATTATGAGTTGCCGTCGTCCAACACGGTAATCATTCCCAAAGGCGAGAAAAAGGCGACTTATACCATCAAATTGAAGCCGAAAACATTTGATGTAACGAAAGCTTATGCTTTGGGCGTGAAAATACAGGGTGCTACCGGAGGGACGGTCAGCGGCAACTATGCTGCGGGAGTTTATACTTTGCCGGTAAAAAGCCCGTGGCAGGGAACTTACAACGTACATTACCGCTGGTATGCCGGCGGCGGCTTCGGCACCGCCGACGAAGAATACGATGAGGCAGGCGTGAAATTGACTACCGTCGGTCCCGGTATAGTAGAAGCCCAATATGTAGGATACTGGTTCAGCGGTTCTACTCAATACACGGTTAAAACCGACAATACGGTTACGGCAGCCCCTTATAGCGGAGGCGTGTTAGCCACCACTATTGTCAGTAGTAACGCAGATTGGACCGCATTGACTTTCCGTGTGCGATACAGCTTTCTTTCGGGACGGTACGAATTAGAGGAAACTTACGTTCGGACAGGCGATTAAGAAGAAAAAACATCTTATCATTTTACTTACTTTGAATTAGTTGAAAAGCGGGTTTCCAGTGATGGAAGCTCGCTTTGTGTGTAAATGCTTCGTCATTGCGGGCTTGATCCGCAATCTCCTGATAACAAGGTGGTATTTTTCAGGAGATCCCGTGTCAAGCACGGGATGACTCTTTTTTGGGACAGCCCTATGACGATACCTTGAACGTTCGATCCTCAAACCCCAATTTTTGTTCTTTTAATACATTCCGTATGCGGAAATAGATGGAAATGACCTATTTTTGCAGGGACATTAATTATACCGGAATGAGAACGATTTTGTCTTTTTCTATATTCTTCTGCTCGCTCGCTTTGTCGGCTCAAATGCCCGATTATGCACAGTGGGTGCGGCGTTCGGCGGATTACGTCGAGGCGGGTAGGGTGGATAGCGCGGCTTACGCGCTTCAAAAAGCGATGGCTACCGACCCTTCCAATCCGCAAAATCCATATTTGTTGATGAACCTTGGGCTGATGCAGCAGGAATTGGGCTTGCTCGACGATGCCTACCTATCGCTTTCCGCATCGCTGTTGAATAACCCCGACTCGCTGATCGTCTTGCACGGCAGGGCGGCGTTGCTCTGCGACATGGGGCGATACGGCGACGCCATGGACGATTACAACCGCATCCTCAACGGCAATCGTGCCGACGTGGAGGCGCATTATCGCCGGGGGCTGTTGTTCTTGGGAGAAAACGACCGCGCCAAGGCCGAGTCCGATTTTGCCGCCGCCGATAACATTAACCCGGAAAACGTTTTTTCGCGCCTGAGTAGGGCTTTGCTGTATAAATTGGACGATGATTGGGCTGCCGCCGAAAAAATATATACCGATTTGATACGGAATGAAAAAACCTTGGTTTCAGGCTATTATATGAACCGCGCCGAATGTTACGTGAACACCGGACAGCTATCGAAAGCCTCTGCCGACTTGCGCAACGTGGAGGCTTACGAAAAGGAAAATCCCTATTATTATTTCTTGCAGGGGCGCGTCCGTTTGGAACAATACGACAAACTGGCTGCCAAAGAAGATTTTGAAAAAGCCAAACGCTTGGGATATGACGAAGTGATTGCCAATGAGTGGATTGGCAAGTGCAAGTGAAAGACAATTAAGAATTAAGAGGAAAAGGTAAAAGTCCAATGGGAAAATTTTCAATTTTCAATTCTCATCAAATCATCCCCTTCGCCTTCACTTCCAAATATTTGTTGATGCTGTCGATCGTCAGTTTTTCGGGTTCGGTTAATACGCTCTGAATACCGTAGCGCATGAGTTCCTGCACGATGAGGCGTTTTTCGAAGGCGAATTTCTCCGCGATAATCTTGTCGTAAATCTCGTTCACGCTTTCCGCCTTTTTGTCGATGAGCCTGTCCAACTCGGTGTTTTTGAAAAACACGACGATGAGCAGGTGGTTCTTTGCGATGGCTTTCAGGTAGGGCAGTTGGCGTTTCAGCGCGTCCATCGTCTCGAAGTTGGTGTAGAGCAACAAGAGGCTGCGCTGCGTGATGGTTTGTTTCAGCTCGGCATAGAGGCGGTTGAAGTCGCTCTCGTGAAAATTAGTGTCGATGCGGTAGAGCGTGTCCATGATCTTCTTCATCTGCCCGGCTTTGCGATCGGCAGGAACGCGATCTTCCATCTTTTTCGAGAACGTGAGGGCTCCCGCCTTGTCGTGTCTCTTGATCACAATGTTGGCGAGCGCGAGCGTGGAATTGACGGCATAATCCAAGAGGCTCATTCCCGCGAAGGGCATTTCCATACTGCGCCCCTTGTCAATCATCATATAAACCGGTTGCGATTTTTCTTCTTGATATTGGTTTACCATCAGTTGCGCTTTTTTCGAAGTCGCTTTCCAATTGATGGTGCGCATGTCGTCGCCCTGCACGTATTCCTTGATCTGCTCAAACTCCATCGTGTGCCCGATGCGGCGTATCTTCTTCAATCCGTATTCGAAAGGGTTGTGCGAGAAAGCCATCAAGTCGTATTTCTTCATCTGGATGAAGGACGGGTAAGCCGCCACGGAAGCGTGGTCGGAAAACACGTAACGCCGCATCGCCAAGCCGATGGGACTTGCCGCGTAAACGTTGAGCTTCCCGAAGAGGTATTCGCCTCGTTTTACCGGGCGCAGGACGTATCGGTATTCTTTTTCCGAGAAACGCTCGGTGCGGCTTTCAACCAAAAAATCGCGCTTTTGGTATTGGAAGGGTATCTCGTCGATGAGTTGCAAGGAAATCGCTATGCGGTAGTTGTTTTTGATGCGGATAAGGACGGGGTTGTCGTCGCCGTTGGACAGCATTTCCGGCAAATCGCGTGTCGCCTCGATGCCTTTTTTCG
>JAISYO010000158.1 GCA_031269865.1 Dysgonamonadaceae bacterium
CCGTGCCACGACACGGAATCTCACGCGGAATCCCTTTGTTTTTTTGTCTTGATTCTTGGAACTCTTGGTTCTTGAATCTTGAAATTTTTTTCTTTCCAACGGACAAAACAAAAAAGAGAACGATTTAAAAACCGTTCTCTTTTTCTTAGTTGCGGAGGCAAGACTCGAACTTACGACCTTTGGGTTATGAGCCCAACGAGCTACCAACTGCTCCACTCCGCGATCTGTTTTCCCCAATGGGACTGCAAAGATACAACTTTTTTTTTACCCTGCAAAATTTTGCCCGATTTCTTTTTTTTCTCTTCCCGATATATTACTTTTGACAAAAAATAAACGCCTATGTCCGACAGCATCGTAATTATACCCACTTACAACGAAAAAGAAAACATCGAAAATATCATCAGGGCAGTTTTCGGTTTGGAAAAAGCATTTGATATTCTGGTTGTTGATGACGGTTCGCCCGATGGCACGGCTTCCATCGTGCACAAGCTGACGGCGGAGTTCCCCGACAGGCTCTTTATTCGGGAACGAAAAGGGAAGCTCGGACTTGGCACGGCGTACATTCATGGCTTCAAATGGGCGTTGGAGCGAAGCTATCAGTATGTGTTTGAGATGGACGCCGATTTTTCGCACAACCCCAACGACTTGCTCCGCCTTTACGCCGCTTGCGAAAGCGAAGGTTACGACGTTTCTATCGGCTCGCGCTATTTCTCCGGGGTGAACGTAGTCAATTGGCCCATCGGGCGCGTGCTAATGTCCTATTTCGCCTCAATGTACGTGCGTATGATTACCAGGCTGAACATCAAAGATACCACGGCAGGTTTTGTCTGTTACAAGCGTAAAGTATTGGAAACGATGGATTTGGAAAAAATCCATTTCAAAGGCTACGCTTTTCAGATTGAAATGAAATACACGGCATACGTCCTCGGTTTCAAGATAAAAGAGGTTTCCGTTATTTTCATCAATCGGCAGGAGGGCGTGTCGAAGATGAACACCGGAATTTTCGGCGAAGCCTTTTTTGGCGTTATTGATTTGCAGTGGAGGAAGATATGCGGAAAAATCCGTCCGAAACATTCTGAAAAATAAACCCGATATGATTCTCATCTACAATGCAACTGTCGTGAACGAGGGGGAAAGTTTCATCGCTTCCGTATTGATCGAAGGCGATAAAATCGCGAAGATATACCGTTCCGCCGTCCCCGAAAATACCCTGAACCGGAGTACCGTGGTAAACGCTTCGGGCTTGTGCCTTTTCCCCGGAGCCATTGACGATCAGGTTCATTTTCGCGATCCGGGCTTGACACACAAAGGCGACATCGCATCGGAAAGCCGGGCGGCGGTGGCTGGCGGCGTAACTTCGTTTATGGATATGCCGAACACCAAGCCCCAAACCGTGAGCATCGACAAACTGAACGAGAAATTTGATCTCGGATATGAAAAATCGCTTGCCAATTTCTCTTTTTACCTCGGCGCGACGAACGACAACATCAAGGAATTGGGGAAAGCCGATCCCAAGCGCGTTTGCGGCGTGAAAGTCTTTATGGGTGCTTCCACCGGAAATATGCTGGTGGACGATGGCAAGGCTTTGCAACGCATCTTTGCCGAGGTGGATATGCTTATCGCCACGCATTGCGAGAAAGAGGAAATCATTCGTCGCAACGTGGAGGCATACAAAGCCCGTTTCGGGGAAGACATTCCCGTGAAATACCACCCGCTCATTCGCAGCGAGGAGGCTCGCTACCAATCTTCGGCGCAAGCCGTGGAACTTGCCGATAAATACGGTTCGAGGCTTCACGTGCTGCATCTTTCCACCGAGCGCGAGATGGCTTTGTTCAGCGATGCCCCGTTGAAAGACAAAAAAATAACGGCGGAAGTCTGCGTGCATCATCTTTGGTTTACCGATGCCGATTACGATCGCTTGGGAACGCGCATCAAGTGGAATCCTGCCATCAGCACCCTTCGCGATCGCGAAGGTTTGCGTTCCGCGCTGAAATCGGGGAAGATAGATCTTGTGGCTACCGATCACGCACCGCACTTGCTGAGCGAGAAAGAGGGCGGTTGTCTGAAAGCCGCTTCCGGCGGACCTTTGGTGCAACATTCGTTGCTCATAATGTTGGAATTGGCGAAACAAGGCGTTTTTTCGCGCGAGGAAATTGTCGAAAAAATGTGCCACGTGCCCGCCGAACTCTTCCGCGTGAAAAACAGAGGCTATATCCGCGAGGGTTATTTTGCCGATTTGGTGTTGGTAAATCCTGCAAAGCCCCATACCGTTACGGCGGAAAATATCCGCTACAAATGTGGCTGGTCGCCGTTGGAAGGCTGCACCTTTTCCCATACGGTGGAAAAAACCTTTGTCAATGGGAAACTTGTCTTCGATCAAGGGAAAATCGACGATTCCGTTCGTGGAATGGCGTTGGAATTTAAGAATTGAAAATTGAAAAGGAAAGGCTAATGTCCTTTCGTCCTTCTGTCTTTTCGTCTAAAAATCACAAAATCTCTTTGATTTCCAATAATTTACGCACGGTAAATGTGGGTGCGAAATCTTTGGCTTCGTCTTGCGAGGGGTTGAACCACAATTGCGCGATACGGCTGTCGTGCGCACCCACAATGTCGGCTTCCCAACTGTCGCCGATCATCAGCGTTTGATCGCGGCGCGAATTGGTGTTTTTCAGCGCGTAGGTAAAAATGTCGGGGTGGGGTTTGTTGATTCCCGCGTCTTCTGACAGAATAATTTTGTCGAAATAAGGGCGGAGCCCCGAATTTTCAATCTTTTTGTATTGCACTTCCCTGAATCCGTTCGATAAAATGTGCATTCGGTAGTTGGGTTTCAGGTAGTTCAGTAAATCCATCGTTCCGTCGATGAGTTTGGTTTTGTGGGTGGTGCGTTCCAAAAAATCGTCGCTCAATTTTTTGGCATACGCTGTGTCGTCGATCCCAAATTCGCGCACCGGAACAAGGAAACGTTCCACCACGAGTTCGTCTTTCTTAATTTCCCCTTGTCGGTACAACGCCCACAAATGCAGGTTCGACGGCATATACACGTTGTAATAATCATCGAAAGTGGGGTAGAAGCGGTTGTAACCGTAATCGTTGTAGATTTCCAAGAGGCATTCTTTTCCGTTTTGATGAATGTCCCAAAGCGTATCGTCGAGATCAATGAAGATATTTTTGTACATAGCCCGAATCATTGTGGAAGTGCAAAAATACAAAAAAAAAAGGGCATCTCTGTTTCAATGGCATACAAAAAAACGTGTAAGCCGATTCGATAAATGGTTTGCACGCTTTTTTCAGCATAAGTTGCAAAACTGCACTCAAAAGTGCATTTACAAAAATCGTATTTTTTCTCAAATCGCAAAACCCATTGCGATTTTTCGTGTAAAAATAAAATTTAAACAATTTCTAAGAATAACCGAAAAAAAGCGTATATTCGCAGTCTCAATAATTTATAATTCAATGGTACGATGAAAAAACAGCTATTATTGTTCTTGCTTTTTATTTCGGCGATGATGGACGGGAACGCCGCCAAGCCGCCTAAACCCAACGGTTTTGAGATGACACGGGGAGTGAATATCAGCCATTGGCTGTCGCAGAGTTCGGTGCGCGGCGAACAGAGGGCGCAGTATTTCACACGCGACGACGTGGCGTTCATTGCCTCGCTGGGCTTCGACCACATCCGTTTCCCGATTGACGAGGAACAGATGTTCGACGAGCAGGGCAACAAAGAAAAAGAGGCTTTCGCCTTGTTGCACAATGCGTTGAAATGGTGCGCCGAATTTAATCTACGCGCCGTTGTGGATTTGCATATCCTGCGCACGCACCACTTCAATGCCGAGGAAAAGCCTTTGTTTACGCAGGAAGCGGCGCAGGAACAGTTCTACGACTGTTGGCGAAAAATCAGTGGCGAACTGAAAAAATACCCCCTTGCGATGGTGGCGTATGAGCTGATGAATGAGCCTGTTGCCGACGAGCCGGAAATTTGGAACGTCATCGTAAACCGTTGTGCGTCAGCCGTCCGCAAGCTCGAACCCCGGCGGACAATCGTTATCGGCTCGAACCGTTGGCAGGCGTACAACACCGTGAAAGACTTGCGAGTGCCCGACAACGATCCGAATATCATCATCAGTTTTCATTACTACAACCCCTTCCTGCTGACGCACTACCGCGCCTCGTGGACGGACAACCGCAACTATCGTGGTCCCATTCATTATCCGGGAAAACAGATTGCAGATGAAGATCTTGCGGGGCTGACACAACAAGAAGCCGAAAAGTTTGGGTGGGCGAACAACAAGGATCAGATTTACAACATAGACAGAATCGAATCCGATTTCCTGCAAGTGCTGCAAGTGGCTAAGGATAAGGGATTGAAGGTGTATTGTGGCGAGTACGGCTGCATCGACGATACGCCGAAGGACGACACCAACCGCTGGTTTCGCGATATGAACACGCTCTTCGAGCGACACGGCATTGCCCGTGCGGTGTGGGACTACAAGGGCGGTTTCGGCATTGTCAAGCGCGGCGAAACGCAATGGGCTATGATCGAAGCCCTTACGGGACGGCGTGGCGATGCTTCCCAAACGGCTTTCGCCCTGCACCCCGACAACCCGCGCTACTTCATCTTTCGCGGCAAACCCACCTTGCTGATTACCTGCGGCGAACATTATGGGGCGTTGCTCAACGGCGCGTTCGACTTCGACAAGTATTTCCGCGCCCTTCAACGCGATGGGCTGAACCATTCGCGTGTGTTTTCGGGCGTTTATCTCGAAGATCATAAATCATTCAATATCATCGACAATACGCTTGCCCCTCAGACCGCGAAGGATTATGTCTCGCCGTGGGCAACCCTTGCCGAAGGCAAATACGACCTCACGAAATGGAATCCGGCATACTTCGAACGCTTGCACCAGCTCGTGCAGACGGCTTCTGAAAGGGGCATTGTGTTGGAAATCACGCTGTTTTGCCCTATGTACGACAATTCGTTGTGGAATATCTCGCCGATGAACAGTCGCAACAACGTCAATGGCATCGGCACGGTGGCTTTCGACAAGGTGCATACCCTCGATGGCGACTTGAAACTGCTTGCCGTTCAGGAACAATTTGCTCGCAAAATGGCGGAAACGCTCAACGGATACGACAATTTCTATTTTGAAATCTGCAACGAGCCGTATTTCGGCGGCGTAAGTCAGGATTGGCAAAAGCGCATTACCGATGTGATTGTGGATACCGAGCAGTCCTTGCCGAAGAAGCATCTCATTTCGGTAAATGCAGCCAACGGCACGGCGCGTGTCGAGAATCCGCACCCGGCGTGGGCGCTTTTCAATTTCCATTATTGCACACCGCCAAGTGCGATAGCCGACAATGCCTCGCTGAACTTGCCGATAGGAATGAACGAAACGGGTTTCAACGGCTTGCAGGACGAGTATTATCGGCGCGAGGCGTGGGCGTTTATGCTTTCCGGCGGCGCATTGTATAACCACTTGGACTACTCGTTTGCGGTGGGGAAGGAAGACGGCACGAACATCGTGCGCAAGCCCACCCCCGGCGGCGGCAGCCTCGCCCTGCGCCGTCAGATTGCTGCGATGAAACGCTTCATCGAACAGTTTGACTTCCTGAAACTCAAACCCTTGGACTCGTCCCACGTGAAAAACATCTTACCCTCTGACTGCAAGGCATATATCCTCGCGGAAGACAATCGGCAATACCTTGCTTATGGCATCGGTAAAGTGCGGAAACTCGATATTCCGCTGCCCGCGGGCAATTATCGGCTTTTCTTGTTGAACCCTAAAAATTGTGAGTCCGAAATGATTGATTTTCAACATTCTGGCGGTAGTTATACGCTACGGATACCGGACAAGTTGGCTACCGAGGACGAAGTGGCGGTGGGATTTGTCAGGAAAGAGAATTAAGAATTAAGAATTAAGAATTAAGAGGGAATAGATATGACACACAAATATGCTTACGATAAAGGCGGTAACGGCTACTATTGGTCTGCCACGCCCTACGGTTCGGACAATGCGTGGTACTTGGTTTTCGGCAACAGCGACACGAGCACGAACAACAGCTTCCGCAGATATGGACGGTTTGTTCGTTGCGTGGCAGAATAGTCCGACTAATTATTTTGATTATTTACGCCGTTAGGCGTTGTATATCAATAGAAACGCAAACGTTACCCACGAACCTTTCCCCGTAGGGGATACACAAATTCAATTGAGAGGGAAGGGCGAATAGTCCAATGTCCTTTCGTCCTTCCCTCTTTTTGTCTTATCTTTGAATGTGATTCACAATCAGTTTACTTCGATAATCAGGTATTTGCTCAGGCTCCAAAAACGTTGCGTGTCGGTTATGTGGAACGTGATGTTGTTGCCGTCGCCCCTGATAAATTCGTAGGTGCCGTCGGGGTGGTTCGACCACACTTTGGCTTTTTTCGCATAAAGCGGGATTTCGGTTACTTCGCGAATGTCTATTTTCAGGAAATAATCCTTGTTGAAGGTGCCTTCCAATACCTTGGTTGATTTGAGGAACCTCCCCAAAAGAATTTTCTGATCTTTCAACTCTTTTGACGTGCCGAAAACATAGTATGCGGTGTGCAAAGCCTTGTCTTGTTGGCGGATAGTTGTTGATTGCGTTTCCGATTGTTCCGACAATTGGCTGAGGTTGCTCGACAATTGGTTGATGGTTTTGTCGCGTTTTGCCAATTCTTCCTGCAACTCGCTCAGGCGGTTGGCGCGTTCCTGCATCTCTTTGTTGAGCCTTTCGATGGTGTTTTTCAACGTTGCCACCTGCGAGCTGCTTCCCGCGTATTTTTTGTTCAGTTCGGCAAGTTGCGCCTTGTTTTTCTGCAAGATTTCGGAAATCATCTTGAAATTGTCTTCCACGTGGGTTTTGGTGTTTTTGTTCATCTCGCCCGAAGTGGTTGATTCGGTGGAAAGGTATTTTTCGGCTTCGCGTATCCTGCCGAAATTCGCTTCCACGTCGCTGATAACCGCCATCATTTCCGCAAGCTCGGTGCTTGACGTCGAGGAAAGAGCCAATAGCGAATCTCGTTGAGATTCAAGATTTTTATACTCTTTCGATTCTTTCACATTGGTGCATGAGAACATTAGTCCCACTACCACAAATAAAATTCCAACTTTGTTCATGTTCCAATTTTTTTAGTGTTGGGTTGATTTTGAAACCCTCTCTTGTGGACGTTGATTTTTCCAACAATAAGGATTTGTGTAGCAAAATCAGCCGGTCTGTTTTGTTATAAAACAAGTTAGTGATGAAATAGTTTATTATGTTATGTTGTAAATTTCAGGCAATTGACAAAAAAATGTTAATCGTCTTTTCCCTTCACTACGATTACAAATTCCCCCCTCGGTTCGTTTTCCGTGAAATGGGCAGTCAATTCCGATAAAGTTCCCTGTATCGTCTGCGCGAAAAGTTTTGATATTTCGCGCGAAACAGATGCTTCGCGTTCATTTCCCAAATACTCGCCCAATTGCGACAGGGTTTTAACCACGCGGTAGGGCGATTCGTAAAAAACCATCGTTCGGCTTTCCCCTGCCAATTCTTTCAGGCGGGTTTGGCGTCCTTTTTTTTGCGGAAGGAAGCCCTCGAAGCAAAAACGCTCGTTGGGCAAGCCCGACATAACCAACGCGGGGACAAATGCCGTCGCCCCCGGCAGGCATTCCACTTCGATTCCGGCTTGTACGCAAGCGCGGACGATGAAAAATCCGGGATCGGATATGGCAGGGGTGCCGGCATCGGAAATCAGCGCGATGTTTTCCCCGCCCTTCAAGCGCGAAACCACCTGCTCGCTGCTTTGGTGCTCGTTGAACTTGTGGTGCGACTGCATTCGCGTTTCGATGCCGAAATGTTTCAACAAAAAACTGCTTGTGCGCGTGTCTTCCGCGAGAATTAAATCGCAGTCTTTCAAGATGTTTATCGCCCTGAAAGTCATGTCTTCCAAATTCCCCACAGGGGTGGGCACCACAAACAATTTTCCCATTGGTTTATTCAAATCCTTTTTTTATCGTCGCGATGAAACTCTGTACCGTTTCGTCCTCGAAATCCCACGAGCTGTTGTCCCCGATGTATTTTTCAGCCTCGTCGAAACTGCCCAAGGTGTTGAGTGTCGATATGAAATTTTCCATTTTCTCTCGATCGTTACCAAATAACTTGCGCTGAAAGAGATAGCGATCGTTAATGGCGATGTGCTGTTTAATATCGACGGCGGTTTCGGCTTTCGGCGGCAGGGGCTTGCTGTCCGTTTCGGTGTTTAGGGTTGTTTCCGCCTTGCTTGCCGATTCGGACAGGTAAGAAATCAGTTTTTCCATTTCCGATTTCATTTCCCCGATTTGGACAAGTTCCATTTCGTGCAGCAATCGCGTGATTTCCTGCGTTATAGCGAAGGAATCGCGATAGAATGAAAACGGGACGGCGTTTTCGGTTTTCAACCTTAGAATGTTGTCCCCCAACGATTTCAGTTTATCCGAAAGTTGTTCTATTAGTGTATGCTGTTGCTCTGTCATTTTTTCGGAATGTGTGCGTTTAATCAATTCAGCGATACAAAAATACGAATTATTTGGGAAGCGCCGCAAATTCGCCGGGTAAATTTACAAGATATAACATTTGTGTACTGCGTGTAACGGAAGTGTAAAGCCACCGGTAGAAATTTTCGCCCATATAGCTTTCGTCCACGTAGCCGATGTCGAGAAAGACGTTTTTCCACTCGCCGCCCTGCGCCTTGTGGCAGGTAACGGCATAGCCGTACTTCACTTGCAGGGCATTGAAATAGGGGTTTTCCTTCATTTTTTGGTAGCGGTTGCGTTTTTGGGGAATGTCGGCGTAATCTTCCATCGCGGCGGCGAAAAGGTTCTCGTTTTGTTCCGCCGTGAGGCTCGGCGCCTCGGTGTGCAGCGCGTCGAGGTTGATTTTTGCATCAAATTCCACGTCGAAATCATTGTGCCTCAGGCTCACGTTTGCGAAGCGGAAACCGTACATTTCCTCGTGGCTGCGGATTCGCTTCACTTCCACAAATTCGCCATTGGCAAGGAAATCAACGTGTTCGATGGCATCCGCCCAAAAATAGTTGTTTTTGGTAATCATCAACAAGTCGCCCGGCGAAAGTTCCTCTTCCGTGTATAACACGCGGTTTCGGATTCCGTTGTTGTAGGCGTTCACACGTTTGTTGGATCGGGATATGACGATGGTTTCCTCTGTCCCGTCGCGGCGGTAAGCGTCCGATATTTCTTCGATGAGATCCGCTCCCGTTATCCGTTTCAAGTCTTTATAGCCTTCCAATCTCAACTTGGGATAACTCTGTATCTTGTTTTGCATCAGCGCATTCCTCAATAGCGTGGCGTTTTTCAAGATGCCCGATTCCTCGGCTTGGCGCAGGACTTCCGTCAGCGTGCTTTCCCGCAAGTCGAGCGAGTAGGATAGGAGTGTTTTTTCGTCGAGGGCGGGACTGTTGTCCTGCTTCACGGGGGGCAGTTGCGCCGTGTCGCCGAGCAAGAGCATACGGCAACCGTCGCCCGAATAGACGTATTCGATGAGATCTTCCAACAGCCGTCCCGAACCGAAAAGCGAGAAATCGCCCGAAGCGTTGTTGATCATCGACGCCTCGTCCACGATGAAAAGCGTGTGTTTGTGCAAGTTTTCCGACAGGGAAAAAGAGGCTTGCCCTTCGGCGAATTTTTTTTGGCGGTAAATTTTTTTGTGAATGGTAAATGCTTGTTGCCCTGCGTGTTTCGAGAAAATTTTCGCCGCGCGTCCGGTTGGGGCGAGCAACACCGCTTTTTGTCCGTATTGGTTCATCGCCTTTACCAAACTGCCGATGAGCGACGATTTTCCGGTTCCGGCGTAGCCTTTCAGCAGGAAAACCAAGCGAGGCTCGGTGGCGAAAAGGAAATCGACGATTTTCTCAACGGCAGAGAGCTGATCGTGGGTAAATGCGTATGGAAAATTTTCTTTTATTTTCTCGACGAAAAAACGATGGATCATTTTTGCGCTATTTTTTGCCGTAAAAGTAGTACAATTCTCATTCTTTTTCTAAATTTGTACCCACAAAATTTAAGGTGTATGTTCTTACCTGAAAATATAGACTTGGCACATTCCGAAAAATATACCTTGTCCGTCCGTCTTTTGCCGAATGGATTTTCTTTTTGCATCTATTCGCCAACCGATCCCGCTGTTTTTTCCTACAAGGAAACGGCGTTTGGCAATCGGCTTTCCTATACGGATAACGTCAAAAAGATGATTTTCGACTTGGGTTTCTTGTCGCAGGTTTTCCGCAAAACCGAAGTCGTTTTGGTTTCCGATCGTTTCACGTTGCTTCCCGCCCCGTTTTTTGAAGCGAAAAGCGCAGGGGAAGT
Organism: Dysgonamonadaceae bacterium; assembly: GCA_031269865.1. GTDB lineage: Bacteria > Bacteroidota > Bacteroidia > Bacteroidales > Dysgonomonadaceae > JAISUH01. The sequence continues at coordinate 10,356 of JAISYO010000158.1, forward strand.
TTTCGGCTTCAATTTCCTTCGGGAAGAAGGCGAAACGGTGCTTTGCAACAAATTGAGCTGCAATAATATAGCTCTGCTTTTTGGAATGGACGAGGAAATCCACGCATTTTTGTTGCGCAGCTTGTGGAATCCGATTTTTACCCACCCAATGGCTCGTTTTATCCCCGCGTTTTTGGCTTGCGAAGATGAAAAAAACGGGAAACGCTGCCACGTCGATTTTCAAGATTCGATGCTAAGCGTTGTTTGCCTAAACGGCGATAAATTATTGTCAGCCAATGTTTTCAGCTACAGTGATGCGAGCGATGCCCTTTTCTATATCGTTAGCGTGTGGGAAAAGCAGGGCTTAAACCAATTGGTTGATTCGTTGTATCTTTCGGGCAAGGTGGAAAAGCAGAAATATACGGTTGAGATTCTTCGGAAGCTGATAAAAAATGTGAAGCCGATGAATTTTTCCTTGAAAACACCTATCCCCCAAGAAGATGCGGCATCTGTGCCCACCGATTTGAAAATGGACTTATGCGGATAATCAGCGGAAAATACAAATCGCGGCGGATTCAGGTTCCTGCCAACTTCAAGGCGCGTCCTACGACAGATTTCGCCAAGGAAAACCTTTTCAATATCCTCAACAACCGCTTGGATTGGGACGAAACCACGGCTCTCGATTTGTTTTCCGGCACGGGTAGCATCGCTCTCGAATTGGTGTCGCGTGGTTGCCCCCGCGTTGTGGCGGTTGAGTCCGATTCCCTGCATTATCAGTTTATTAACAAGGCTGTTGCAACCTTGAACGCGCAGGAAATGTCGGTTTTGCGGGCTGACGTTTTCCGGTTTTTGCAGTCCTGCAACTCAACCTTCGACTTTATCTTTGCCGATCCGCCCTATAATTTGCCCAACCTCAAAACCGTCCCCGCCTTGATCCTCGAAAAACAGCTTTTGAAACCCGACGGCATTTTCGTGATGGAACATTCGCGCGAACACGATTTTTCCCAACTTCCCTTGTTCGCGGAACTTCGCCAATACGGTAGCGTGCATTTCTCGATTTTTGAAAATAGATGATTGATTTTTGAATTGAGAATTGAGAATGAAGGTGTGTGCCGTCATTCCTACGCCTGATGAGTAACCCCCAAACGCCCAAACAGAATTGTTTATAGCATTACAAAAGAATTTTTTACATGAACATAATGCTCTTGCAGAGAGGATTTTCTTTTTTCCTTTTGTTTGCTTTCGCGTTTGGGAAAATCTTTTTCGATAAACCTCAAATTGAAATTTTTTGGCAATTTCTCGGTTTTTTGTTCATTGTCTATCAGATGATTGACAAAATCGAAAGTCAAACCGATATTCCGTTCCACGGTTTCTTTGTGTGTCATATTTTTTTATGATTATCCCCAAGATTACCCCTATATTAAAAAACAGTGTAGTATTCGGCTGTCCCGATAGGGACAAAATGTTGGTAGAAAGGGTATTCCATTATTGTCGCCGTGCCGTAGGTACGGAATATCAATATCTTTGCTGTTTTCATATTCCGTCCCTACGGGACAACGTAAAGGGGGATTCCATTGTTTCTACCCATATCACGTCCCTATCGGGACGACTATTAGGGGAAAAGATGAGGATAATCATATATTTTTTTCATTTGAGATGTTTCTTAAACGACAAATCTACAAATTTATTTTCAAAAATAGTTGTGCATTTGCAAGAAATTACTCCGTAGGAGTATTCCGTGAATAACCCCCGATGCAATCGGCGGTAGGCAAAATACTGAAAACGAACTCCATAGGAGTTTCCCTTAACAAGGGGGAACTCCTACGGAGTTGGAGGGGTAGGGGCATTTCCTACCCCGCACTGCTTGTACGAGGTTATTCACGGGATAGCCCTAACGGGCAAAAAAACTTCCGAACCCCCAAACGCCCAAACCCCTTTCCGTGTCGCAGAATGCGTAAAATGATAAATTTGTTATAGTTTTTGATAAGATTGTGCTATTTTGTTAGCGAAAAAAGGACTTATTTTGTACCGAAATCGAATATCGTGATTATAAATTGCAATAATTTATATCATGAATTTCAAACGAAATGGTTGGAAGCTGAGAACAGCGCAGTTTCTAAGGCATATAATAAAATAGTTAGTTAAAATTTAAACAGTTCCTAATTGATGTTATCTATTTAATAATTTTATCAAGTTTTATTTTTATGAGTATGAAAAACAGTAAATCAATCAAATGGCTACCCCTGTTTTGGGGAACACTGTTATTGACGGTGTTTTGCTTTTATGGCTGTAAGGAAGACAACGACACCGATGAAACGGATGTTGAAGCCTTCAATCCTTCGAAGCCCGTTGTGGTTTCTGATTTTATCCCGAAAGACGGGGGTGCCTATCAGAAATTAGTAATTTACGGCGATAATTTCGGCAACGATCCCGCGTTGGTGAACGTAACTATCGGCGGAAAAAAGGCTACTGTCATCAGTGTGAAGGGCGGTGCCATCTATTGTTTCGTGCCTTCGGGTGCCTATTCCGGCGTCATTGAAGTGAGCATTGGCGAGGCAGGAAGTGAAAAAACGGTGGTGGCGGACGAAGTTTTCGCCTATCAGAAGAAAATGGTGGTGGGAACCCTCTGCGGTTTTCGCAACGAGTGGGACAACCAAGGCTGGGTGGACGGCTCGTTTGACATCTGCGCCGGATTCCGCAACGACGGTACGATGAAAGTAGATCCGCGAAATTCCGATCACGTGTATGTGGTGTATGATAATGGTGTCGGCATCCAATTGCTAGACATTGCCAATCGGCAACTGACTACGCCCATCCGTAATTCTTCGTTTATTACCGGAAGGTTGCGCAGTGTCGATTTCACAACGGACGGCGAATATATGGTAGTCGCTGTCGATTATGATGGCAAGGGCACGGGCAACAGCGAGAGCGTGTACTTATTGAAAAGAAATGGCGACGGCTCGTTTACCGATTCAAGCCCGCGCCAAGTGGTGGCTTCCTATAAACAATGCAACGGTGCCGCTATCCATCCGATAAATGGCGACGAGCTGTATTTCAACAGCTACGAGCGCGGACAAGTGTTCCGGATGGATTTGTCGAACTATTTCTCGACGATTGCCGGAGGCGGAAGCTGGAACCCAACGAGGGACGGCGGAAATTATACCGAACTGTTTACCATTCAGGATACCGGATGGGAATTTCAAATCAACGTGCATCCGAGTGGCAATTACGCCTACATCGTGGTTATCAACCAACATTACATCTTGCGCACCGACTACAACTGGGCGGAACAGCGTTTTGCCCCGGCTTATGTGGTTGCCGGACAACCTCGTACCACCGGTTGGGTGGACGGCGCAGGCACAAGTGCGCGTTTGAACAGACCGTATCAGGGCACATTCGTGAAAAATCTCGAATACGTAGCCGAAGGGCGTAGCGACATCTACGATTTCTATTTCTGCGACAATAAAACCCATTCCATTCGCAAGCTCTCGCAGGAAGGTATCGTAACCACTTATGCCGGACGCGGACGTTCGGGGCAAGCCATGGACAACAACGTTTGGGGCACGGAAGACGGCGACCTGCGCGAAGTGGCGCGTTTCCGCGACCCGACCGCCATCACTTACGACGAAAGGAGCAACACCTTCTATATCCTCGACACCGTGGGGCGCAAAATCCGCACGATTTCGATGGAACAGGAATAAGGTATTGCGAGGAAAATGAATGAGTATATAACGAATATAACACCATAATAATATATGAAAAAGTATGTAATGATAGTTGTTACGCTGTTGGGCTTCTCGCTAAGTGCGTTTGCGCAAAGCGTAACGGTAAAGGGGACGGTTACCGACGAGAGCGGCGAACCCATGATAGGCGTGAATGTGATCGTGAAAGACGTGCCGGGGCTTGGCGCCGTTACAAACATCGACGGCGACTACTCACTGAAAATGGAGCCTTATCACGAATTGACCTTTTCCTACATCGGTTTCGAACCCGTAGTGATCATGGTTAAGGAACAATACACGATAAACGTGAAGATGAAAGAGGCAGAGGCAAGCGTGTTGGACGAGGTGGTGGTAACCGGTATGGGTACGCAGAAGAAGCTGACCGTAACCGGGGCGATTACCAACGTGAACATCGAGGAACTGAAACACGTGCCCTCATCGAACCTTTCCAACGTGTTGGCAGGTAACGTGCCGGGGATCATGGCGATGCAGACTTCCGGGCAACCGGGCAAGAACACTTCCGAATTTTGGGTGCGCGGTATCTCGACCTTTGGGGCGAGCAACAGCGCGTACATTTTGGTGGACGGCTTCGAGCGCAGCAACCTCAACGAAATCAACATCGAAGACATTGAGTCGTTCAGCGTGTTGAAGGACGCTTCGGCAACCGCCATTTACGGTTCGAAGGGTGCCAACGGCGTGGTGTTGATTACCACGAAACACGGTAAGGCAGGTAAGGTAAACATCAGCGGCAAAGTGGAATCGTCCTACAACACCCGCACGATAACGCCCCAATTTGTGGACGGTAACACTTACGCCGCCCTCGCGAACGAAGCCCGCGTTACCCGCAATATGAGCGTGCTTTACCAACCCGAAGAATTGGAAATCCTTCGTCTGGGCTTGGATCCCGACTTGTATCCCAATGTGGATTGGCAGGACGTACTGCTCAAAGACGGCGCGTGGAGTTACCGCGCCAACCTGAACGTGAACGGTGGTGGTTCGACGGCGCGTTATTTTGTGTCGGCAAGCTACGTAGAAGATCAAGGTATGTATTATACCGACGACACCTTGAAAAAGGATTACGACACCAACGCCAATTACAAACGCTACAACTACCGTTTGAACACCGACGTGGACATTACGAAAACCACCCTCGTGAAAATCGGGCTTTCCGGCTCGTTGGCAAAACGCAACAGTCCGGGGCTTGGCGACTCCGACGTGTGGGGCGAGCTTTTCGGCTACAACGCCATCAGCACGCCGATATTCTATTCCAACGGGCGCATTCCCGCCTTGGGGACAGGAAATAAAACCAACCCGTGGGTAGCGGCTACGCAAACCGGATACAACGAAACGTGGGACAACAACATTCAAACGAATATAACCTTGGAACAAAACTTGGATATGGTAACGAAAGGTATGCGTTTTGTGGGACGTTTCGGATACGACACCAACAACAGCAGCACCATAGAACGCCGCCGCTGGCCCGATCAGTGGAAGGCGTTGAGCCGCGATTCCGACACCGGGGAAATCGTTTGGGATCACGTGGCGAGTTCGAGCGAGATGGCTCAGGGCAGTCGTTCGAGTGGCAACCGCCGCGAATTTTTGGACTTGCTGTTGAGCTGGGATCGCAGTTTCTTGGAACAACACAATGTGGGCGGAACGGTACGCTATACGCAGGACTCTTATATACAGACGGTTGATCTCGGCAGCGACATCAAAACGGGTGTTGCCCGCCGCAACCAAGGTTTGGCGGGGCGTTTCACTTACAACTGGAAATACCGTTACTTCGCCGATTTCAACTTCGGTTACAACGGGTCCGAAAACTTTGCGGTGGGACACCAATACGGTTTCTTCCCTGCCTATTCCGTTGCTTGGAACGTGGCGGAAGAACCCTTGATAAAGAACAACGCCGAGTGGCTGGAAATGTTTAAGATACGCTATTCGCACGGACAAGTGGGGAACGACAATACGGGGGACAGATTCCCCTTCTTATACACCATCGAAGGTGGGGGCGCCGGGTTCAATTTTGGTACGGGTTTAAACCCGAGTACCTACTCCGGCAGGCGTTATACGCAGGTGGCGTCGCCCCTTGTTACGTGGGAAGTCGCCACGAAAGACGACCTCGGCGTGGATTTGTCGCTGTTGAAAAACAAGTTTTCGCTGACGGTGGATTATTTTAACGAAAAACGTACCGGTATTTACATGACACGTAGTTACCTGCCTTTGATTACCGGTTTGGAATCCGCCCCGAAAGCCAATGTGGGCGCGGTTCGCCAACGCGGTTTCGATGGAAATTTCTCTTTCAAGGAAAAAGTCGGGGAAGTCAATGTTACCCTTCGCGGAAACATCACTTACAGCAAGAACGAAGTCTTGGATAGGGACGAAGAAAATAAAGTGTATGAATATCAGTATGATAGAGGATACCGCGTGGATCAACAAAAAGGACTGGTCGCGCTGGGATTGTTCAAAGATTACGATGACATCCGCAAAAGTCCGAAGCAAAGTTGGGGTGTTGTACAACCCGGCGACATCAAATACAAAGACGTGAACGGCGACGGTGTCGTGAACGACGGCGACCGCGTAGCCATCGGTGCAACGAGACGCCCGAATTTGATTTACGGACTTGGAGCATCGGTTGCTTGGCGCGGCTTCGACGTGAACATCCATTTTCAGGGCGCCGGCAAATCCACCTTCCCGATTTACGGGAAAAACGTGTTTGCGTTCCGTGAAAACGACTGGGGCAACATCATCATCGGCACCTTCGAAAACCGCTGGGTGGACAGCCAAACGGCAGCCATCCTCGGCATTCCCGCCAACGAAGATCCCAACGCGCCCTATCCGCGTCTGACTTACGGGGTAAACACCAACAACGAGCAGGGTTCAACCTTCTGGTTGCGCGACGGACGGTATATCCGTTTGAAGAACTTGGACGTGGGCTACACCATACCCAAGAATCTGATTACGCGATTCCACATCAACGAAATCCGCATCTTCTTTGCCGCTTCGAACCTGCTTACATGGTCGAAATTCAAACTCTGGGATCCGGAATCGACGCAGCCTCGCGGCGAAGAATACCCATTGACGAAATCGGTAACGATGGGCTTAAATATCAACTTATAAAACATAGAAAGTTATGACAAAGAAAATATACTTGTTCCTATTGGCTCTGACGGGCTTGGGATACTTATCGTCCTGTTCCGACTACTTGGATTCGGACAAATATTTCAGGGATCGTGCGACCATCGAATCTGTTTTCACGGATCGCGATCGCACCGAAGAATGGCTGGCTTACGCCTATTCCTTCCTCAACGGAGCTTGTGCGGACGTTAGTGCCAACAAGAACTGGCTCAGTGGCGGAGGAAGCCCCCATTGCTACGACGACGCGATGTATTTTGGCGACCGCGACATTGCCTACGGCGATTCAAAAGATGCCAGCGACCTCAACTACAATCGGTATCGCATGGGTGAATACGACGAAAACGAGCAAAATGTGGTTTGGCAGCGGTGTTACCGGGGAATTTATCAGGCTTCGGTGTTTATCCACAACATCGACATGAACCCCACGATGACCGATGAAGAAAGGCTGGATTACAAGGGGCAAGCCCGTTTCGTCCGCGCTTATTTCTATTGGTTGCTGCTTCGCAAATACGGACCCGTGCCTTTGATGCCGGACGAAGGAGTGGATTACAACCTGAGCTACGATGAATTGGCAACACCGCGCAGTAGCTACGAGGAAGTGGCAGAACTGATCAGCGCCGAGATGGTGCAAGCCGCCAAGGAATTGCAATTCTCTGTACGTACCGACAATCAGAAAATTGCCCGCCCGACCAAGGGTGCGGCATTGGCAACCCGCGCCTACGCGCTGATTTTTGCCGCAAGCCCCTTGGCTAACGGAAACGACGACGAGTTTGCTCAGGCATTGCTCGACGACACCGGACGCCGCCTGCTTTCCCAAGATTACAGCGAGGAAAAATGGGCGAAAGCGGCTGCCGCTTGCAAGGACGTGATGGAATTGGGCGTGTATGACCTTTACCATGCCGCTTTTTCCACATCGGACAACGGTCCTGCCGATAGTCCGACCATCGTTCCTCCGGCAGACGGCAATTTCTCAAACAACAACTGGCCCAAGGGCTGGAAGGACATCGATCCCTTCAAATCCTACCGCAACTTGTTCGACGGAACCATTGGCGCCGACAACTCGGAACTGATCTTCTCTCGCGTAAACAATACCGATGACGTACAAGCATTTGTCAATCATCAAATGCCGCGTACCTTCGGGGCGTGGAACACGCACGGCATGACACAAAAAATGGCGGACGCCTACTATATGAACGACGGCGCCGACGTGCCGGGGAAAGACAAGGAAATCGGACGTGGCGACGGTTCGGCTCGTCCGACAGGGTTCACAACGCAAGCTGACGTTGATGCAGGGCTTTACAAACCCCTGCTAAAAGACGTTTCCCTGCAATATGCGAACCGCGAACCGCGTTTTTACGCTTCCGTGGCGTTTAATGGATCGGTATGGCACTACCTGAGCCGCCAACAACCCGGCGACCGCAATATTCAGACCTTCTATTATCGCGGCGGCGGCAACGGTTATATGAACAATCCTTTCCACCTGCGCACGGGCATCGGCATCAAGAAATACGTCAATCCCGAAGACGTTTACAGCGGTGGCATCATCAAATCGAAGGTGGAACCCGCCATTCGTTATGCCGACATTCTTCTGCTCTATGCGGAGGCATTGAACGAACTCGACGGCAGTTTCAGCATTCCTTCTTGGGACGGCACGACTACTTACACGATCAGTCGCGACAAAGCGGAAATGCAAAAAGGCATCCATCCGGTACGCATCCGCGCCGGACTGCCCGACTATGCGGCTTCGGTATATGGCAGCAAAGCCGAGCTGCGCAAGGCTTTGAAACGCGAAAGGATGATTGAACTTTTCGCCGAAGGCAAACGCTACTACGATCTTCGTCGCTGGAAAGACGCCCCGGTGGAAGAAGCCTTGCAGGTTTACGGCTGTAACGTGATTATGGCTGCGGACAAGCGGGAAGAATTTCATCAACCGATAGCGATCTTTAATCTCTCTTCTTCGTTCTCGCCCCGGTTGTATTTCTGGCCCATCCGGCACGACGAATTGAAGCACAACAGACGCCTGACGCAAACGCCGGGCTGGACGTCGTATGACTAATTTCCATAATGAATAAGCGTAAAAAATTATATCGTATGAAAAAAATAACTACTTTAACAGTATTGGCTCTGATAGCCATACTAATAGGAACTTCTTGCAACGATGAGTGGACGGAAGAACAATTTGAGCATTACATCGGTTTCCGTTCGCCGTTGGATTCGAAGGGGGTAACGGTGCTTTACGTTCCTTACAGCCGTAAAACTGCCGATGGAAACCTTCTCGTGGGGCAAGGACGATCGAACTACGAGATTCCGGTAATCGTCAGTGGCTCAACGACCAATGAACAGAGTATCACGGTGCATTTTGCACACGATCCCGATACCCTGAACGCCTTGAACATCGCCCGTTTCCAAAGTCGCACCGACTTGTTTTATCAAGATATGGGCGAGGGTTCTTACGTGTCCTTCCCCGAAACGGCGGAAATTAAAGCCGGGGAAGACGTCGGGTTGCTGAATATCAGCTTCGATTTCAGGGGCATCGATATGTCGGAAAAATGGGTGCTTCCCTTGACGATCGTAAACAATCCGTCTTACGGTTATCAACCGCACCCCTTGAAAAACTACGACAAAGCCTTGTTGCGCATTATGCCCTTCAATGCCTATTCGGGCAACTATTCAGGGACAGCCTTGCTGAACAACATCAAAGGACAAGAAGGGGACGGATCCATCGTGGCGAATACGATTACGGGCTACGTGGTGGACGAAAAAACCGTGTTCTTCTATGCAGGGACGATCAACGAAGATCGCACCGACAGAGCCAACTACAAGGTGTTCGCCGAATTTTCGGGGGGCGAAGTAGGGGGGACGATCACGTTCTACGCGAACAATACGGATTTGAACTTCAATAACAGAAAAGAGGCGTCGTATCGCATCGTAGAAGAAATGGACGCAACCCGTCCGTATTTGATGCGGCGTTACATCATCATCAACAACATTGATTATGAATACGACGACTACACTTCTATACCTGGTTCAAGGATTACCTATTCGGTAAAAGGCTCTTTGACGTTGGAACGCGACATCAATACGCAGATTCCGGACGAAGATCAAGCCATTGAATGGTAAGTTGGTTTTAACGTGGGGCTGTTTCAAAACCGCCGTTTGGAGTATCCGTCATCCCGCGCTTGACACGGGATCCCCTAAGAATATTTTTTGATAATTAGGGGATTGCGGATCAAGTCCGCAATGACGAAACGTTATTTTAGGCTTTTGAGACAGCCCTATGTTTAGAAACTGTTTTGAATTTTACTGCCCAACCCTTGAAAAAGGGTACATCAATAGCATAGGGCAACGCCTGAATAGTTTCTTTTTTTCGTATCTTTGTACAAACAACTTCTAATAAATCAAAAAGCAATGAAGAAAAGCGCTGTATCTCTACTCATTCTATTTTTGTTTGTTTTGTATGCGTGCCAAGAAAGTACTTCGCAAAACAAAGTAATTAGCACCGGGCTGACCGCCCAACTTCGTGCGCCGGCTTATCCTTTGATAACGTCCGACCCCTATTTTAGCGGTTGGTCTTACGCCAACAACCTCTACGACGATCAGACGAGGCATTGGACCGGAAAAGAATTTCCGCTCGTGGGAGCCTTGCGGGTTGATGGCGAAACCTATCGGTTTATGGGGAAGGAAAGCCTGCCCCTGCACCCGATTCTCGAAACTGCCAAAACGGACAAATGGCAGGGGCAATACACCTTCGACAAGCCCAAAAACGACAAATGGATTTCCGTTGATTTCGACGACACTGCGTGGAAAACGGGCGCGGCTGCCTTTGGCACGCCCCGCGAACCCAACCTTTCGACGCGCTGGCAGACTTCCGATATTTGGGTGCGCCGTTCCTTTGAGCTGAGCGAAGATTTGTCGGGGAAAACCATCTTCCTAAATTATTCGCACGATGATATTTTTGAATTGTATATCAACGGAATAAAGATTGTGGATACCGGATATTCGTGGAAATACAATGTGAACGAAGAGTTGTCGGATGAAGTGAAAGCCGCGCTCAAAAAAGGCAAAAACGTGATTGCTGCGCATTGCCACAACAGAACCGGCGGCGGATACGTTGATTTTGGGCTTTTTGAGAAAGAGACTGACAAAGAGTCGTTTACCAATACGGCGGTGCAAAAATCGGTTAGTGTGTTGCCCACCCAAACGATTTACAGCTTCGAATGTGGCGCGGTGGAACTGCAAGTTATTTTCACTGCACCGCTCTTGCTCGACGATTTGGAATTGGTTTCCCGCCCGATAAACTACATATCGTATCAAGTGAAATCGCTCGACGGGCAAGCCCACGACACGCAAATATACCTGGAAACTACGCCTCAATTGGCGGTAAATAGCGAAAGTCAAGCCGTTGATTTTGAGAAAATTGATAAAAAAGGATTCGCTTTCTTGAAAACTGGGACGAAAGAACAACCCATCTTGAAAAAGAGGGGCGACGACATTCGCATCGACTGGGGTTATCTCTATCTGGCGGCGAAATCGGACAAATCTTCCGTCTTGGCTTTCGGCGATTATTGGACTGCGAAAAAAGAATTTCAATCGTCGGGTAGCGTTTCCGCCACTCAACCCGATTCCCTGCCCGAAAAAATGGACAAGGCAATGACGGTGTTGTCTTACAGCCGCGATTTGGGCAAGGTTGCTTCCGACTTCAAAACCGGACACGTTTTGCTGGGTTACGACGACATTTATTCCATTCAGTATTTCGAGAAAAACCTGAAAGGCTATTGGACAAACGACGGCAAGACGGATATTTTTGCAGCTTTTGCGAGTGCCGAAAAGGATTATGCGAGCATTATGGATCGTTGCAACGCCTTCAACGAGCAGATGATGGCGGACGCCAAAAAATCGGGGGGCGAAAAATACGCCGAGTTGTGCGCCTTGGCTTACCGCCAATCCATTTCGGCGCATAAGCTGGTAAAAGACGAGGATGGCACGCTGCTGTTCTTGTCGAAAGAAAACAACAGCAACGGCTGTATCAATACGGTGGACGTTACTTATCCGTCCGAACCGCTCTTCCTGCTCTACAACAACGAATTGGCAAAAGGAATGCTTAGCGGTATCTTCTATTATTGCGAAAACGGCAAGTGGAAATATCCCTTCGCGCCCCACGATCTCGGCACTTATCCGCAAGCCAACGGACAGGTTTACGGTATGGAAAACGATGAATACGGCAACAAGATGCCGGTTGAGGAATCAGGCAACGTGCTGATTCTGACGGCTGCCATTGCCCAAGTTGATGGCAACGCCGATTACGCGGCGAAGCATTGGCAGACGCTTACCACGTGGGCGGAGTTCCTCGTTGAATACGGAGTCGATCCTGAAAATCAACTTTGTACGGACGATTTCGCCGGACATCTTGCCCACAACGCCAACCTTTCCATCAAAGCGGTTATGGGGGTTGCCTCTTACGGCAAGTTGGCAGGTATGCTGGGCAAGAACGACATTGCCGAGAAATACTTGAACATCGCAAAAGGCATGGCTGCCGAATGGCAGAAAATGGCAGACGACGGCGATCACTACCGCCTCGCCTTTGATCGTCCGGGTTCGTGGAGTCAAAAATACAATTTGGTTTGGGATAAATTATTAGGATTCAATATCTTTGACCCGCAAATCGCGAAAACCGAAATCGCCTATTACCTGACGAAACAAAATGCCTACGGCTTGCCTTTGGACAGCCGGAAAACCTATACGAAGACGGACTGGATTCTCTGGACGGCTGCTATGACGGACAACGCAAAAGATTTTGAGGCATTTTCCGATTTGGTTTACAAATATGCCGATGAAACCACCTCGCGTGTTCCGTTGAGCGACTGGCACGAAACCGTTGATGGACGTCAAGTGGGCTTCAAAGCCCGTTCGGTGGTGGGCGGTTATTTTATGAAAATGTTGAGCGATAAGATATTGTCGGAGGGCAAATAGATTTTCGCGAAACGATTGAATGCCCGAAAGGGCGAATAGTGATGGCTGATGAAGTGATGAATGATGAACGGGTAGGTTCATCATTCATTGTTCTCACAACGCTTTTCATAAAAACGTAAATACATACAATAATGCAAACAATTTGTAGAAAACTCTGCGTGGCACTCGCCCTGTTGTTCGTTTCATCTGTTGCCATCGCCTTTGAAAAAGAAAAAATAACTGTGGTGGATAGACCTGATACTCAGATGTCAGGCTCGAACTACCGACAAAACCGCGCCCCCCTCTTGCCGATGAGCTTCATCAAACTGCCCGTTGGCAGCGTGAAGCCCGAAGGCTGGTTGCTTCGCACCCTCAATCTTCAAAAAGACGGCTTGAACGGACATCTGGGCGAAATAAGCGCGTGGTTGGAAAAAGACAACAACGCTTGGCTCGGAACGGGAAGCGATTACGGCTGGGAAGAAGTGCCGTATTGGTTGAAAGGCTACGGAAATATGGGTTATATATTGGGCGACAAGGGCATCATCGACGAAACAAAATCGTGGCTTGAAGCGGTTTTCAAAAGTCAGCGCGAAGACGGCTATTTTGGACCCTACATCGAAAAAAGAGGGAAACCCGACTTGTGGGGGAATATGATTATGCTCTGGTGCCTGCAATCCTATTACGAGTATTCGGGCGACAAGCGCGTGATTGATTTGATGACGAAGTATTTTCGTTGGCAACTGAACCTTCCCGACGACAAATTTCTGGAAGATTATTGGGAAAACAGCCGTGGCGGGGATAACCTCGTCAGCGTGTATTGGTTGTACAACATCACGGGCGATGCCTCTTTGATGACGCTGGCAAGAAAAATACACCGCAACACGGCGAATTGGGGGCAACGCTCAACGCTACCCAATTGGCACAACGTGAACGTGGCGCAATGTTTCCGCGAACCTGCCACCTACTATATGCTGTCGAAAGATTCCGCCGATTTGTGGGCGACTTACAACGCCCATCACTTGATACGCAACACCTTCGGGCAAGTGCCGGGCGGTATGTTCGGCGCAGACGAAAATGCGCGGATGGGCTACATCGATCCGCGCCAAGGAACCGAAACCTGTGGTTTTGTGGAGCAGATGGCTTCCGACGAATTGTTGCTGGCGATGACGGGCGATCCTTTCTGGGCGGAACATTGCGAAAACGTCGCCTTCAATTCCTATCCTGCCGCGCTGATGCCTGATTTGCGATCGCTCAGATACATCACATCGCCCAACCATAGCGTTAGCGATTCCAAAAACCACCACCCCGGCATCGACAACAGCGGACCTTTTTTGGCGATGAACCCTTTCAGCAGCCGTTGCTGTCAGCACAATCACGGACAGGGCTGGCCCTATTTCATCGAACATCTTGTGATGGCGACACCCGACAAGGGGATTGCTGCGCTGATTTACGGTGCTTGTCGCGCAAAGGCGAAAGTGGCTGACGGTAAAGAGGTTGAAATCATCGAAGACACCCAATATCCTTTCGAGGAAGCCATTCGTTTCACGATAAACCCGCCGGGGAAAACCGTTTTCCCCCTTTATTTGCGAATACCCACGTGGAGTGTTAAACCTACGGTTTCGATCAACGGAAAGGCGGTGGCGGTGGAGTTGCAAAACGGAAAATACCTTCGCATCGAAAGGGAATGGAAAAAAGGGGACAAAGTGGAATTGAAAATCCCGATGAAGCTCCACGAAACGCATTGGGCGGTAAACCAAGACAGCCGGAGCGTGAATTACGGACCGCTGACTTTTTCTTTGAAAATCAAGGAGGAATACAAAACCGTGGCGAGCGACAAAACGGCTATCGGCGACTCGAAATGGCAAAAAAATGCCGACACAGGCAAATGGCAGAGTTATGAAATTTACCCCGGCAGCGATTGGAACTACGCGCTCGTCCTTGACGATTCGCTTCCTTTCGAGCAAAATTTCGTGATTGAAAAGCGAAAATTCCCATCCGACAATTTCCCCTTCACGGTGGAAAACGCGCCGCTGATCCTCAAAACGAAGGGCAAAAAGCTCATCGGCTGGGAAATTGACAAATATGGCTTGACAGGGGAACTTCCAATGAAAGAAAATCGTAAATTTGCAACATCAACCGATGAAATAACGCTGATTCCAATGGGAGCCGCACGACTGAGAATATCGGCGTTTCCCGTTTATGAGTAATAGAAAATGAGAAAAGGAACCCGTTTTTTGCTTTTCCTGTCCCTGCTCTTCCTGTTTAACGCAGAAAGCGGTTTCCTTTTTTGTCAATCCAAAAGCATCTCGTTCAGGCATTACAACATCAACGACGGTCTTTCGCAAAACACCGTCCGGTCTATCTTCCAAGATAAACAGGGCTTTATGTGGTTCGGGACGAAAGACGGGCTGAACCGTTTCGACGGCAGCTCGTTCAAGGTATTCAAATTCTCGCCCGATAGCGAATTGCAGGACAATGTTTTTACCCGCATCGTGCAGGACAAAAACGATAACTTTTGGCTGGGGACGGAAGACGGCATTTATATCTACGATCCACGCGCAGAGCGATTTGAACAGTTCGCACTGACGACATCCGACAGCATATCGTTGAACGGAATCGTCAGCGACCTGTTGTTGGACGCCGACGGCGACGTGTGGATTGCGGTAGAAGAAAAGGGCGTTTTCCGTTACGATTTCAACGCGGGCAAACTGACCAATTACACCATACCCTCGCTCCCCGGAGGGATGAAAATGATTACCTTGTGTGCGGAAAAGGACGGCGTGTGGGTTTTCCCTTACAACCTCCCTTTTCTGAGGATCGACAAAGGGACGGGGCGGCTATCGGAGTTTCGTTTGAACGACGACCCCGCCCTGCTCCATCAGCTTGGGGAAGTGTGGAAAGCGAAGACCGACGAATACAACCAGCTGCTGATCAGTTCATCGACGCAGGGGTTGATCAGCATCAACACGGTAAGCAAAACGCACCGCGTGTTGTTGAACAAGGATAGCTCTGGGAATCAGATATTTGCCCGATGCATCGAAAAAATAGACCCACGCACCATCTGGGTGGGGAGCGAATCGGGTTTGTACATCTACGACACGCA
>JAISYO010000200.1 GCA_031269865.1 Dysgonamonadaceae bacterium
ACGATGCCGCGCTCGACTGCATGTTGTCTGAACTGCTTGAAAACAAGGACTTTTTTCGTCTGCGGACGGAATTGGATTCCGCCGGAAACAAACTCTCGAAAAAGCGGCTGTTGTACTACGAGATAATGAGCGAAATGGCTTTCGGCAACGAGGAATTGTCAAACGAGCACGCGAGCGCGTTTCTGAATCAATACGGAAAGCAAAACAACGATAGCGTAAACGCAAGTGTATTAGACGTTATGGCGCATAATTACCTGCAATTGTATCAATATAAAGAGGCGGTTGAAATTTACGGCACGTTAATCGACAAATACACAAACGTTTACGACAGCGCAACCATTGCCGGTTACCAAAACGTGAAGGAGTTGTTTGGCGCGTTTGAAAATGTGAAACCGCAAATCGTTCATAAAACCGGCGATTGCGAGATAAAGGCGCATCGCAACCCCTTTAAGCATCTGATGATTCCCGTCAGGTGCAAGGCGACGGAAGATGAATTTATCTTCGATACGGGCGCGAATTTGTCCACTATCACAGATAGTTGCGCCACGAAAATGGGGCTGGCGATTATTGATTCCGACATTGCAGTCGGGGCGGCGCAGGGGCAGACGATTCAAACGAAATTAGCCGTTGCCGACAGTCTGTACGTGGGCGATATGTTGTTTGAAAACGTCGTTTTTTTGGTTGCGCCCGCCGAAACGATGACTTTCCCCCAAATCAATTTGGAAATTCACGGCGTGATAGGTTTTCCGGTAATCCGACAAATGGGCGAAATCCAACTGCACAAAGACGGAACGGTTTTCATACCCGAAACGCCGAAAGACAGAAAGTTGAACAATCTGTTTTTTGACGGCTTGATTCCTATAGTTCAGGCATTCTCGGACAACGACACCCTGTCTTTCGTTTTCGATACGGGTGCGGCGGGTTCGGAACTTTCGCGGAAATACTACGAAAGCCATAAAAGCGAAGTTGAGCAAAAAGGAACTTTACGAAAGGGCAAACGAGGTAGCGCGGGCGGAATGACAGAGATTGAAGAATACGTTATCCCCGATTTTCCCTACGCCATCGGGACGAAAAACGCCGTTTTGCCGTCGATGCCGGTTCTGTTGGAAGAATACGACTATCATAAGTCATACGACGGCAGCATCGGGCAAGACATTATTTCACAATTCAACACGCTGATTATCAATTTCAAGAATATGTATATTGATTTTGAATAAAACAATATGGACAACAATTTCATCAAAAACCAAACAAAAAACCCTGAAATCGGTTTAAGATAGAAAACGGCAAGAGATATGACACCCGGAGAACTTCAACAAATACAAGATCGCATCGTGGTGCTGTTGCGCACGGTGTACGATCCCGAAATCCCCGTGAACATTTACGATTTGGGATTGATTTACGACGTGGACGTGGACGACGACTACAACGTTACCGTGGAAATGACGCTCACGTCGCCGAGTTGCCCCGCCGCCGATTTCATCTTGATGGACGTGCAGATGAAAATCGAATCCATTAAGGAAGTGAAAACAGTCAGCCTCGATCTCGTTTTCGATCCGCCGTGGGACAAGTCGATGATGAGCGAAGAAGCGTTGCTTGAATTAGGACTGATGTAATCCGTGAACGATGAACCGCGATAAAATCTACTTTGTTTCCGATGCGCACCTCGGCTCGAAATTCCACGCCGACAGCCGCGAATCCGAACGGAAATTGTGCCGTTGGCTCGATCTAGTGAAAGCCGACGCAAAAACCGTGTACCTATTGGGCGATATGTTCGATTATTGGTTTGAATACCGGCACGTTGTGCCACGCGGTTTCACTCGCTTCCTCGGCAAGCTCAGCGAACTGAGCGACGCGGGCGTCGAAGTGAATTTCTTTACCGGCAACCACGACATTTGGGTTAGCGACTATCTGCAAGCCGAGTGCGGCGTAAGGGTTTTCCGACAGCCCCTCGTGAAAGATTTCAACGGAAAAAAATTCTTTTTGGCTCACGGGGACGGCTTGGGCGACAAATCGCTATCCTTCCGCTTCTTGCGAAGCATTTTCCACAACCGCTTCCTGCAAAAAGCCTTTGCGGGAATCCACCCGCGATGGACGATTCCCTTGGCTCACACGTGGTCGAACCATAGCCGTCTGAACGGCGGCGTGGCGGATTATTTGGGCGAAGACCAAGAACATCTGCTGCTGTTTGCCAAAAAACAGTTGGAAGTCGCGCCCAACATCAACTATTTCATTTTCGGACACCGCCACATTATGCTCGACTTGCCTGTCGCAGCCCAATCGCGCGTCATCATTCTCGGCGACTGGATACGCTATTTTTCATACGCCGTTTTCGATGGGGCGGACGTGAAGCCCTTGCAGTTTGAGGAATGATGCTATGTATTGGAACAGCGTACAAAGTGAGATAATATTGGATGACTTATTTGCATTTTAATTTTGGCGGAATATATACTTTTGCATACATATTCCGCCAAAACAAAACGGCTTCCGTCCCCATATAAACCCTTATTTTTTGCCTTAAATTTCGCGAAAACTTCCCTTTTCAACCCCATTTCCAAAATGAAAAAGCCGAAAATTTTTCAACTTCCGGCTTTTTCCCAAATTGTCCTCTCTATAAACAATCAGTTATACGTGTGCCTGTTCTCTTTTATTCGGGGGTGGTTGTCGGTTCGGGTGGGACAACGCCCGACGGCATTACCGGTAAAGTGGGCGTAACATCGGGTGCCGTGTTCTGGTTTAGCGGCGCAGGTTGCTGAATATCAACTTCCGACTGGGGCAGCGTAGCATTCGATACGGTGTATTTTGCCGTAAAGATGCTCAATACGATGATAGCCCCGGCAAGAAACCACGTTGCTTTTTCGAGAAAATCGGTGGTTTTGCGCACACCCATAATTTGGTTCGACGACGAGAAGCCGGCTGCCAAGCCGCCACCTTTTGATTTCTGAACCAATACGATAAGGATCATCAGCAATGCGAAGATCAGAATTAGGACAGTGATGAAAATATACATACCTTTTTTATTTTTTATTCTTTTCGTTGATAATCAAATATTCTAAAAAACGAATTTGGTCGGCAAAGTAAATACTTTTTTTTGGAAAATTCAAACTTAATTGCTTAATAATTGTAAGAGCCTGCTCATATTTTTGTTGTTTGATGTAAATATGGGCGAGCGTTTCCGTCAGGAAAACGTCGCTTTTACCCTCTTTATCAGCATTTTCAGACGAATTTGGCTCATTGTTTTCAGACAGGAAGCCCAAGGGGGTAAAAATATCGCTCGTCTCGGCTTTTTCAATGAAACCGTCAATAATATCGTGGTGTTTCAGCGGCTGCGCGGCTTCCGACGAATTTTCGGACGGCGCAGCTTCCAAACCAATGTAAGACAGGTAGTCCGTCAGCACGATGTCGTGTCCGGTTTGCGGAAAGCCCGATTCTTCTTCCTCGGCGATGGTGTCCAAAAATGTGTCGAGCAGTTCTTCGGTGCGGTTTTTCGCGACATTGTCCCCTGCGCAAGCGTCCTTGAAAAATTGGGCATAACGCTCGTCCTTAACCAAATAAAACAATTTTCGTCTGTCGGCGCAAAGCAACGACGCCTTTGCCAATTTCGCAGAGAAATCAGCGGAATCGGGTTCGTCTTTCCGGTTTATTAGTTGCAACAGCCTCGCCGTCTGAAAATAAGGGTATTGTTCCGTCAGAGCAGCCACTTCTGCCAATTCCGTTTCGCCCAAAGGTTCATCGCGCCTTAAAAAATCATATAAAGTTGCCTTATCCATACCGCTTACCAATCCGCCATCGTAGCGTTAAAAATCTGATCGACAATGTCTTTATTCATCTCTGAAATAAGTTGATCCTGAACGTCGGTCAGCATCTGACTGCTGTCGAAATTCCGGTAAGCCGAAAACGTGGCTTCCTGATCTTTTCCCTCTACCTTGTTGTTTTTGAAGCGTATGCGCACCGTCATCGTCAAACGGGTTTCCGATGCGAATGCGTCTTCCTGCACCGCCATCGGCGTGAGTTGGTAGCCCATGATTTCGCCGGCGAGTTCCATATCGCCGTTGTTTTTTGCCAATCGCAAACGGGTGTTCTGTATGAATTTGTCTTGCAGGGCGTCATTAAAAGCCTGTTCCAAAGGTGGATAAACCAAAGGGGCTTGGTTTATGAAACGATCTATCTGTATGGTTTTCGTTTTCTCGTAATCGATGGAAGCCCCGTTGAATTTATACGAGATGCTGCACGCGACAAGCGCGATGAACGATGCCAAAAATACGAATTGTCGGAATTTCATAGGCTTTCGAGATTATATTCTTTTAGTTTTCGGTAGAGCGTGCGCTCTGAAATGCCCAAATCGGCGGCTGCCAATTTCCGTTTGCCACCGTGTCGATCCAATGCCTTCTTAATCATATCTTTCTCGACGTCGTTGAGCGAAAGGGCGGTTTCCTCGTATTCTGTCGCGTCTTGAATTTCTTCGAAATGCTTGTTTGTCGCGGGTGCTTCCTCGTATTTGACGGGAAGCGGAGGGACGGACTGTTCGCCACCCTGCAAAATGGGCAGGGCATCGTTTTTCACAACCGGGGAAACCGTTCCTTTGGCTTGTGCGTTTTGAGCGTCATCTGCCAAATTATTTACCACGTGCTTTAAGTCGTTGATGTCCTTCTTCATATCGAACAGCACCTGATAAAGAATTTCCCGCTCGTTGGCGAAAGATTTTTGTTCCGCCGACTGATTGGACGAAAGCAGCACCATCATTCCCACTTCGTTGTTGGGCAGGTATTTGCCCAAAATATCGAGTGTGATGAAGCGTTCCTGCTCGATGATGGAAATTTGCTCGGTAATGTTTTTCAACTGACGGATATTGCCGGGCCAACGATAGTTCTTCAACAATTCTTTGGCTTCTTCCGTCAGCGAAATGGGGGGCATCATATATTTTTCGGCGCAATCGCCCGCGAATTTGCGAAACAAGAGGGGAATGTCGTCCTTGCGATCGCGCAAGGCGGGTATGCGAATGGGGACGGAATTGAGGCGGTAGTACAAATCTTCGCGGAAACGCCCCTTTTCAACGGCGTTTACCATATTCAGGTTGGTGGCTGCAACCACGCGCACGTCGCTTTTTTCCACTTTCGACGAACCCACCTTGATAAATTCGCCCGTTTCCAACACGCGCAACAAACGCGCTTGGGTGGATAAGGGAAGTTCCCCCACTTCGTCGAGGAAGAGCGTTCCGCCGTTAGCGGCTTCGAAATAGCCTTTTCTTTCCCCGGTAGCCCCCGTGAACGAGCCTTTTTCGTGTCCGAAAAGTTCCGAGTCGATCGTCCCTTCGGGAATCGAGCCGCAATTGACGGCGAAATAAGAGCCGTGCTTCCTTCGGCTGTATTGGTGGATAATTTGCGGAAAATTTTCCTTGCCTACGCCGCTTTCGCCCATTATGAGGACGGAAAGATCGGTTGGGGCTACCTGCAACGCAACGTCGATGGCGCGTTCCAATTCGGGCGACTGCCCGATAATCCCAAATCGTTGCTTAACTTGTTGTATGTTGTTGCTCATTGCCATTCGTTACCGTATTTGTTAAAAAAGATCTTCCCGATTTCTCGACGGAAGAAATTTTACCAAAGGTAGCAATTTTATTTCTTTTTCGCCAATGCGTAGGTTTTACTTTTCAAAAAATTTCCCAAATCCTTTACGTCGGGGCATTGGGCAATCTCGTCGGGCGTGATCGGCTCGCCTATTGTGATAACCATTTCTTTCCCCTTTTTGTTGGCTAATTCGTGGCAAAGCCCCAAGGTGCGGACGTTCCGCCCAAAAATGCGCAACATATAGTAGCGCGTGGAATTACCGCCCGAAAAGTGCAT
Source organism: Dysgonamonadaceae bacterium (assembly GCA_031269865.1). GTDB lineage: Bacteria > Bacteroidota > Bacteroidia > Bacteroidales > Dysgonomonadaceae > JAISUH01. The sequence continues at coordinate 5,844 of JAISYO010000200.1, forward strand.
CGGGATAACGGGCACATTGGCTTTCTGTATGATGCGTATGACGGACGGCTGCCACTCGCGATCTTCAATGGCGGGATGCCAATTTTTCCATACGAAATCGGCAATAGCTCCGGCTGGGAAAAATCCGAGCGGATGCCCGTTTTTGATGTGCCGCAGGGCTTGTTTCAGTCCCGCGACACTGTTCATTTGGTCGCCGACAAAAGGATTGACAGTGATGAAATTGTCGGACATAGTATCTACAAGCCCCAAAATGGCATTAACCATCATTTTGTAGTGTTCCACACGCGCGTTGACGGTTTCGATGGCGGCAATACCGTCCACGTGTCCGTAGGCGTGGTTGGAAACCGTGATAAACGGCTTTCCCTTGAAGGATTCCAACATTTCGCCGTTCACAACCGTCCGTTTCAAGCCGAGCTTGTCGAGCAAGTCTTTGCAGAATGCAGGTCCGGTAAGGTGTTTCGACTTGTCATAAACCTCGTTGGCGATGTCCAAGCCCGAAATCTTCATACCCCATTTGATAAAGGTATCGCCGTGTTTCCCACGGAAAATGGGGTGGAAATCCCGCACCTGTTCTTTGCTTATCATTTTCTCTTTCATCGTAACTCTCTTTTTGTGAAGCTATTCATATAAATTAACTATTGCCTGAAATCAAAAATTTTTGCAAAAGTAAAAATTTATTTCCAAACCGCAATAAAAACGGGGGGATTGGGCAAAAGAACATAGGCAATACGGACATAACCCCCAACAAAGGGAATAAGGGTACGAACAACAGAAAGTTTAGGAATTGTACATCCGCGTTATCGGACGGCGTATGCGATGAAGGATTGAGAAAAATCCCCCCCCTTTCACAAAACTCACACCATTTTCTGAATCACTTCGATGATTTCTTTCCCGATGGCTTCGGCTTCTTCCTGCGTGTGCGCCTCGGAATAGATGCGTATGATGGGTTCGGTGTTCGATTTTCGCAGATGAACCCATTTATCGGGAAAATCAATTTTCACACCGTCAATATCGGTTGTTTTTTCGTCCTTGAATTTTTCTTTCAGGGCTTGCAAAATGGCATCGGTATTGATTTCGGGTGTCAGTTCCACTTTTTGCTTCGCCATAAAATAGGGCGGGTACGAAGCGCGAAGTCCGCTCACGGTTTTTCCCGATTTGGCGAGGTAAGTCAAGAACAAGGCGACACCCACCAAAGCATCGCGTCCGTAATGCGAGGCGGGATAGATCACACCGCCGTTGCCTTCGCCGCCGATGACGGCGTTGGTTTCCTTCATTTTCGTTACCACGTTTACCTCGCCCACGGCGGCAGCCTCGTAATTTCCGCCCCGCGAACGGGTAACGTCGCTCAATGCGCGGCTCGAACTCAGGTTTGAAACGGTGTTGCCCTGCGTGTGCTGCAAAACCCAATCGGCAACGGCAACCAAGGTGTATTCTTCGCCAAACGGCTCGCCGTCTTCGCAGTAAATCGCCAACCTGTCCACGTCAGGATCCACGGCGAAACCCACGTTGGCGTGCGAGCTTTTCATCAGCGACGACAGTTCCGTGAGGTTTTGCGGCAACGGTTCGGGATTATGCGAAAAATTGCCGTGCGCCGCGCAGTGCAACTTGAAAATTTCTTTCACGCCCAAAGCGTAAAGCAATTCGGGTATGGCGATTCCGCCAATGGAATTTACTGCATCGATCGCAACCCTGAAATTCGCGGCTTTGATGGCGTCGGCGTCTACCAAATCGAGGGCGAGTACGCTTCGTATATGTTCCTGCAAATAATTTTTTTGCGTGATTTTACCCAATTCGGATACCGGGGCAAAGGAAAAATCTTCCGCCTCGGCGATTTTCAGGATTTCTTCCCCCTCTTTGCCACTCAAAAATTCGCCCCTGCCGTTCAGCAGTTTCAAGGCGTTCCATTGCTTGGGGTTGTGGCTTGCCGTGATGATGATTCCCCCCTGCGCGTTTTCTTTCGCGACGGCAATTTCGGTGGTGGGTGTCGTAGCCATTCCGATGTCGGTAACATCGCAACCCATTCCGGTAAGCGTGCCGGTAATCAAAGTATGCACCATATCACCGGATATACGTGCATCTCGCCCCACGACGATGAGCGGCGATTTTTTGCCGGTGGATTTTTTGATGAACGTGGCGTAAGCCGCCGAAAATTTTACGATGTCCAAGGGCGTGAGGTTGTCGCCAACACTACCGCCGATTGTCCCCCGGATTCCGGAAATGGATTTGATGAGTGTCATAAAAATAAGACTATTATATGTGCTTTGCCAATCTGTATTTTACCAAATGATAATAGGCAGGTTGGTAAGACGACTGGGCATAAGAGGCATCGCCAAAATTGAAAGGGATAATCATTTTTACCCTGCCGTTGTGCCCCACGTATTTCAGTGGGATAGTCCAACCGGGCGTTGTCGCGTTTCCGTAAGTACTGCTGTAATAGGAAGATATATTCAACTGGGAAGCCGTTCCATAATACTTAAATTCATCGGGGAAGGACGCTCCCGTATTGCTGTATCTTATCGTATCGCCCTTAAAATAAACCAATCCGCTGTAACGGACGTAAACCTCTTCGCCAACGGCGACTTTGCTGGCTTCGTCGAGGTTGCCCTTCGCGTCAAGGCTCACGTCGCCCCGGTCTATAATGTTGAAATATACGCCAGAATCTTCGTCCTTATAAAACTCTTTCGGGGAAAATTTTCCATCGGCAGGAAACTGTTTCAAGAACACGAATCCGCTGTCCCTTCTTAAATCCTCGATGGCATCTTTCTCTTCCGCAAGCAATTGCGCGTAAGTTTTTGTTTTATTGCAAGAAGAACTTATCGCCATCAAAGCAATTAGCGACAGTGTCATTATGCCTATTTTTTTGTTCATATCGTCAATCATATTGAAAGTTGGCTACAAAATTAAACATTCGGCATCAATAAACGATGATTCGGGGCAAAATAATCTATATCTATTCTTAAAAAACTCTTAAATATCACTATTTTTCAATTGTGCGGCATAAGCTGGCAGGCTTTCTTCAAACAATTTCACGGCATCTTCAAACGCGCCGTAAAACTCGCCGCCCGAAGCGTTGCGATGCCCTCCACCGTGAAAAAATTCCGACGCGAACTGATTGCAAGGGAAGGAACCTTGCGAGCGGAAGGACAGTTTCACGAGCGTATCGTCTTCGCGAATGAAGGTGGAAAACAGAATGTTCCTTATATTCAGCGGATAATTCACGAATCCTTCCGTATCGCCCTTGCTAAACTTGAATTGGCTCTGATCTTCTTTCGAAAGCCAAATCAACGCCGAGCGCAATTCGGGATAAATCTTCATTCGTTGCGAGAGCGTAAAACCCAACAGGCGAAAGCGTTCCTCTGTAAAATTGTTGTAAACCTTGGAATAGATGGCATCTTTGTCTATTTTCTTCCGCAACAGCAAGCTGATGATCTCGTAAATTTCGGGATCGTTTGAGTTGTATGTGAAACCGCCCGTGTCCGTCATCATACCGCAATAGATGCACTCAGCCTCTTCGAAAGTCATTTTTTCGTATTCCCCCCACTGCATCAACAAGCGGAAAATGATTTCGCTGGTAGATGAAATTTCGGGGTGGGAAACCACCACATCGTATATTTCCCCCGGATCGAGATGATGATCGACAAGCACTTTTTTAGCCCGCGATTTTTCAACGAAACTGCTCATTTCCCCTACCCTTTTCGGAATGTTGTAGTCGAGCGAAAAAATCAAATCGGCTTTTTCAATGGTGGCTTGCCCTGCACCTTTGTTGTATTCGTATATGAGAATGTTGTCCGCCCCGGGCATCCATTTCAGAAAGTAGGGGAAAGAATTGGGCACCATAATTCTAACATTTTTCCGTTGTCGCGCCAAATAGTGGCTGAGAGCTAGAGCGGAACCAAGCGCGTCGCCGTCGGGCGAAAGGTGCGTGGTAATAAGAATTTTGGAAGACCGGGCAATCGATCGCTTGATTTCTTCTGCCTTGCCTTGCTCGATGACATTGGGAATAGATGCTGTATTGTATTTCATTAGGCGCGTATTTTTAATTCGGGAACGCAAATGTACTAAGAAAACCCCACATAAAAAAATTCAACCCACTTTCTAAAAATCTACGGAAAATGCACCCGCCTGCGAAACATCGTGCAGTTTTATGTTCAACCGCTCGCTTTCGCGCCTCATTCTATTGGCGGCGGAACGGGGCAGGGAACTGTCCAACACGACTATTTCGGGGCGGAATAATTCTTGCAAAGTGGATAAAGAGAAAGTAGCATCGTGCGACAGAACAAGCACATCGACGGGCAAACCGCCCTTCGAAAACGCACCCGCGTACTTGTTTTCCGAAAGCCGAAGGATTTTTTTCGATGAGTTGGGGACGAATCTGTTTTCATCGGGCGCGTGCAATATCCGTTTCCCTTTCCAGAAAACGCCGGTTTCGGTATATCCCGGTTTGTTGAAAACCACCCACCGCGCAGGCGTTGCATAACGGGTGGAATAGATAAACGCCGAAAGGTAAATGCAAACGAAGCCCAACGATGCCAACAACATTCGTCCGCTTTTGCCTTGCAGAAAACGTATGGCGGCATAGAGGAAGGCGAAGATAACGAGCATCTGAAACATAGAAATATGATTTCCTGACAGTTGCGCGCAAGGAAGCGACTCGATGAAATAGACAATATCCAACACGAGGTTGATCAGAAACTCAACCGCCCATTTAGATGCCTCGTATAAAAAAGGCAGTTTCAGCCCCGCGAAAACCAAAAGCGGAAGAAAGGCATACATAATAACACCCGTGAGCGGCACAACCAACACGTTCGCGATGAAAAAATAGGTGGGGAAGGTGCCGAAATAATACAGCACGATGGGGAAAACGGCGATTTGCGCGGCGAGCGAAACGATAAACAACTGCCAAACATAGCGCAGGTATTTGTTTTTCGGATTGAAAAAACGGCTGAGTTTCGGTTGGAAATAGAGAATAGAAAAAACCGAGGCGAAACTCAACTGAAAGCCCAAATCGAAAAATTTGCAGGGGTTAAAAATCAAGATGAGAAAGGCGGCGATCGCCATCGTATTGTAGGTAAACCCTTTTTGGCTCACGATATTGCCCATACAGAAAACCGTCAGCATAATCGCCGAGCGGATAACCGATATGGGCAAGCCGGTAATAAACACGTAAACCCACAACGCCACGATAATCATCGTTTGCTTGATGACACGCTGCCTTCGCGAACCGCCCATAAAGCCCAACAAAAACGTCAGTATCAGATAAATCACGCCGACATGATAACCGCTTACCGCCAACACGTGGGACGTCCCCGATGCATTGAAGGCATCCTTGACGTCGTCGCTCAAAGAGCCTTTGTCGCCGATCGTTACCGCCGAGAGAAAGGCGTATTGATCGGGGGACAATTGGAAAGAGCGGAAAAATTCAAGAATTTTCGAGCGCATTTGCTGCGCCAAGATAGATGGCGACAAGGCTTTTTCGTCCGTCAAAATCCATTTTCCGTCCGCAATGTACGCCGAACCTGCGAAACCCCGCATTTCCATAAAGCGCACATAATCAAAATCGTCTGGATTGCCCAAATTGCGAAAAGGTTGAAAGGTGGCGCGGAACACGATTTTATCCCCGGCAGCCAAACGGAAACTTTCTTCCGTCTGTTGAAAATAAACAACCGCCTTTTTCCGCACCGGATACGTTACCCTCACGTTACACGCCACCGAACGCGGTTTTTCCTGCGGAATGTCGGTAACTACCGCCACGTATTCGGTTTCCCCTTCGGGAAAAGAAAACGAGGCTTGCCGCGTGTGGTAACGATAGGAAATCAGCGTGAACCCGAACAAAAAACACATCAGCCCCGCGCCAAACAGCCATCGGAAAGCAAAACGCTTGTCGCGATGAAGCAGCAACGAGAGCAACATTCCGAAAATCCCCACGGCGCACACATAGAAGGGTTGCAGGGCTTCGGGAAAATACCGGTTGAACAAAATTCCTGCAAACACCGGGATCAACAGGCGGAAAAAAGGTATTTGTCCGATGATTGAACGCATAACGGCGAAAGGTATTTTTGTGTTGCGATTTCTGCAACGGATTTGGAAACGAGGTTTTGGAATCCGACAAAAGAAATCAAAGGTGTTTCAATCGGTGGATAGTTTCTATCGGGTTGGGGGAGGAAAAGACGAAATTTCCGGCAACCAACACGTCCGCCCCGGCATCTACCAAGCGTTTGCCCGTTTCGAGGTTCACGCCACCGTCCACCTCAATCAGCGTGGAAAGGTTTTTGCGCAGAATCAATTCCTTCAAGGCTCTCACTTTTTCCACTGAATGCTCAATGAATTTTTGTCCGCCGAAGCCGGGATTTACCGACATCAGCAGCACCATCTCCAAATCGTGGATAATGTCTTCGAGCAACGCAACAGGGGAATGGGGGTTGAGCGTTACCGCCGCCTTCATTCCCGCCTGCTTTATCTGCTGAACCACGCGGTGCAAATGGGGGCAGGCTTCCTCGTGCACGTTCATCATCATCGCCCCCGCCCCTGCCACTTGCGACACAAATTTTTCGGGCTGAACAATCATCAGGTGCACGTCCAACGGCCTGTCCGTCTTCTCTTTCAGCAAGTCGATGACGGGGAAACCAAAGGATATGTTCGGCACGAAAACGCCGTCCATCACGTCGAGATGAATCCAATCCGCCTCGCTCTTATTGAGCATTTCGAGATCTTTTTCGAGGTTCAAAAAATTGGCGGAAAGCAACGAAGGTGCAATTAAATGGCTCATATCAGAAGTCGTTTATAGTCTATAATTTGTCCCAAAGATACAGATTTTTTGAAAAACAGCCAATAAGATAACCCTCCTTTTCAAATGAAAGGCGTATATTTGCAGACATTTTGTATTTTTTACCAATGAAAGTTCTATCGTCCATCTTATTTTCGCTGTTCGCGCTCTCTTTGTCCGCTCAGGATTCGTTGCCGGAACAGTATATTTTCCGCGTCTATCTCAAAGACAAAGGCGCAGTGAATTATTCTGTTGAAAAGCCTCTGGAATTTTTGACGCAGACGGCAATCGATCGCAAAAAACGACAAAAAGCGGGGGTTGATCCGTCAGATTTCCCCATTTCATCGGATTATTTCCATCAGATGACACTGAACAACGCCAAGGTGGTGGCGTTCAGCAAATGGTTCAAAACCTTTTCGGTTCAGCTGAACGACAGTTCGCAGATTGCCGGCATCGCGAGCCTTCCGTTTGTGGATTCCGTAAAATACGTTTGGCGGGGACAGATGCGAAACGACATACCCGACACCCGCCCGCGATTGAGGATGCCGAGTTGCGACGAGATTATGGCTTCGGGGAATCCTTTCGGGAACGCCGAGGCGCAATTCAAATTGCACAACGCGCAAACGATGATCCAAGCGGGATTTCGGGGAAAAGGCATCAACGTGGCGGTTATCGACGCCGGATTTGCCAATGTGGACGTGATTCCCTATTTCAGCCGAACAAACATCGTCGGCGCGAAAAGTTTCGTCCCCACCGGGCATTTGTTTTCGGCAAGCGAGCACGGCACGAAAGTGTTGTCGGCGATGGCGATCAACTATCCGGGCATTATGATGGGTTCGGCGGCGGAAGCGAATTACCTGCTGTTGCGCTCGGAAGACGTGAGAAGCGAATTTCCGGTTGAGGAAGATTATTGGGTTCGGGCGATTGAATACGCCGACAGCGTGGGTGTGGACTTGGTAAACACCTCGTTGGGATATTATTCCTTCGATGACAAATCGCTCAATTACAGCCATTCGCAACTTACCGGGCGCGTGTCGCTGATGAGCCTCGCCGCCGACAAAGCGTTCGACAAGGGAATGATTGTGGTTTGCAGCGCGGGCAACGAAGGCGCAAAACCTTGGGGAAAAGTAACCTCGCCGGGCGATGCCGTCAATGTGCTGACGGTTGGCGCAATCGGGCTCGACAGCACCATCGTGTCTTTCAGTTCGAGGGGACTCACGGCTGATCGGCGCATCAAACCCGACGTGGTTTCCATCGGCAGACAAACGGTATCCATCGGCGAAGACGGGCTGTTGGGACACGCGAGCGGGACATCGCTGTCGTCGCCTTTCTTTGCCGGGTTGGTGGCGTCCCTTTGGTCTATCAACCCCGATTTGCACCGCTCGCGCATCATCGACATCGTCCGGCAATCGTCGGGCAGATACCTGAAACCCGATACCGTTTACGGATACGGTATCCCCGATTTCCGCAAGGCGATGGTGGAAATGCTTCGCAGCCTGCCCGAACATTCAGCGCAGGTGTCGGACAGCACCTGCCATATCCTTCCACGCGACGAGGGATACGTCGTCCAACTGCAAAACCCCAAATTCCTTTCAAGTTTTTCCCTTTTCCCGGTGGAAATCATCAACGAAAAGGGTGAACTGGTGCTGAGAGCCAACTTTGAGAATCAGCACGAGGCGCAAATCCCGTTTATCAAAAAAGAGAAAGGCAAGGCGTTGTTTTTTGTCCTTCGAAACCCCCTGCAACAAAAAATATACAAAGTGGTGCCGTGAAAATGCGGGTGGACGTTTGGGGTGTGCCGTCATTTCGTCCTTTCGTCTTTTTATCTGATTTTAAGGTTCAAGATAACTTAAAGAAATTTATTGTCTTTGCAAGTTATTTAAAACCAGTGAAAAATAAGTGCATAATTCGTTCCCGAATTTCGGAGAAGAAATCCAGAGGGATATTGCGCTTGTTTTGCCTCAATACCGAGGCAAAACAAACAGCGGAAATTACCCACATAAGTCGCCCCGCCATCAACAAAATTTTCAGTGGCGTCAGAGAGCGGATTGCGGAGTATTGTGAAGCGGGAAGCCCCTTGGAGAATGGCGAAATAGAACTCGACGAAAGTTATTTCGGGGCAAGGCGGGTGAGCGGGAGAAGAGGGCGCGGGGCGCAAGGGAAGACACCTGTTTTCGGATTATAAAAGGTAAAACAGATAAG
>JAISYO010000017.1 GCA_031269865.1 Dysgonamonadaceae bacterium
AACAGTATGTCGTGCATCTGTTTGCCCATATACATACCGTCGGCGATAGGCAGGTTGTGCTTCTCGTCGGGTTTTTGGGTAATCAGCTCCGGCTTGAACTTGTAATCGGTGCGCCCCCACATTCCCGCGTAAAACCCGGTGTGCACCTCGCTGCTGTTCTTTGAAAAAATCTCGCCTTCGTAGCTCGATTCGTCAATGGCGGACATATAATAGGGGATAAACGGGCGTAATCCCGATTCGTGAAAAAGCGCGTCGCGAATGCTGATGTCGGTTTTGTCGCTGCCTTTCATCGATGGAATGAACTGACTGATAGTGTTTTGCAGACGGATTTTTTTCTCATCGTACAATTTCATCACGGCGGGAAGCGTTGCCGATACCTTCGTCATCGAAGCCAAGTCGTACACCGTGTTTACGCTAACGGCAGGGCTTGCTTTGTCGTATTCCAAATTCCCGAAGGGACGATCGTAGATGACAACGCCGTCTTTGATAACCATCACATAACAACCCGGATATGCTTTTTGCCGGACACCATCGGCGGCTATTTTCCCGATGTCGTCCAATTTTGATGAGGCGATGCCCACCTCTTCGGGAAGTTGGTAGGCGAGCCGAGTTTTCGGCGTGCTAATCCCCTCGCCGACAACGAAATTGCCGGACGACACCAGAATTTTCCCCGATGCCGCAATGCCGCCGAACAAGGCTTGCGCGGCTGCCGATTGGGCGTTTTCGGAATTGTCGTGAGCCAAGAGCACGGCTTTTGCCGATTGGGTGGCGGTTTCGCTGTCTTTTAATTCGTAGGGCGAAGTGAAAAACACCAAGACCGCGTTTTTCTTTTGTGCCAAGCGGACTAAGCCGGGCGATTCGGAAAAATGCTTTTGGTGGACGGAAAAGATGACGAGGTCGAAATTTTCCAATTTCTTCTCAATTTCCGCCAATTTAGCGGTTTGCGCCACCTGAAAGGTTTTCACTTCGGTGTATCGGTTCAGCCAATCCTGAAAAGCCTCTTTCCGCGATGCGCCGATGGCGACTGACGCGATGCGCGTTTTGTCGAGGTTTTTCAGCGGAAGCAGTTCTTCCTCGTTCTTCAACAGCGTGAGCGATTCGTTGTAGAGCTTCTGTTTGAGCCATTTGGCGTAAGGCGTGTTGATGCGGTTGTTCAGCCCCTTTATCGCGATGGGTTGCTTGTTTTGTGCGATCAGTATGTATTTGTACGCCAATATCTTTTTCACTTTTTCGTTGAACAGCGAATCGGGTATCGTTCCGTCTTCCACCGCTTTTTTCACGGCATCGAATTCCTCTTTTTGGTTGATTACCCCAAGCACAATGTCGTTGCCTGCCAAAAGAGCATTCACGCTCATATCGGGTTGGTTCGATACGCCCTGCATCGCCATTCCATCGGTAAAAACCAAGCCCGAAAAGCCGTATTTTTCCTTCAACAGTTTTTCCCCGACATTGGGCGCGAGCGACGACGGCAAGCCTTCGGTTTGAAGTACGGGGACGTTGAGATGCCCTATCATAATGCCCGAAAGCCCTGCCTCGACGTATTGGGCGAAGGGATAGAGTTCCACCGAATCCAAGCGTTCCAAGGGGTGGTTGATGGTGGGCAGGGTTTTGTGCGAATCGTCAGCCGTGTCGCCGTGCCCCGGAAAATGTTTCGCCACCGACATTACGCCGCCCTCTTCCAATCCGCGTGAAAAAGCGATGCCTTTTCCTGCTACGTTTTGCGGGTTTTCGCCGAAGGATCGCGAACCGATAACCGGATTGTCGGGATTGCTGTTTACGTCGAGCGAGGGCGCGAAATTGACGTGTACCCCTATTTCACGGCATTGACGAGCCACTTCTTTGCCGTATAAATAGAGTAGGGAATCGTTTTGAATAGCCCCCAAGGTCATATTTCGGGGAAATTCCATCGCATCGGAAAGGCGCATACCCAATCCCCATTCCCCATCGAGTGCGATAAGCAGGGGGATTTTCGAGATTCCCTGCGCGAAGTTGGTAGCTTCGGCTTGTTGGCGCAACGTGCCTTTGTGAAAAAGCACACCGCCCACTTTTTGTTCCTTGATATAGTTCCCCAAGCGGTTTCGCCAACTCGCGTCGGACTCAGCCAAGGGCATAAAAAGCTGCCCGACTTTTTCGTCGAGGCTCATCGCCGCATACACCGAATCCACCCAAAGCTGCATTGCCTGTTGATCGGTTTGCGTGTAAAGCCTTGGTCCATTTTTTGCGTGTAAACAACAAATAAACAGTAATAAAAAAGATAGGATCAAAATAGATTTCTTCATTTTTCCCCTTTCTCAAATTTCACTTCAATTTTTCCGACATACACGCCCCTGCCGTTGGTTTGGTGTATCATCACTTCCTTGCCGTCTAAGTTTTTCACCCATTTGGGTTCTTTCAAATAGGTGTGGCTATGTCCGCCGATGATGAGATCGACGTTGCGCGTATTTTTTGCGAGATCAATGTCTTCCACGTAACCAATGTGCGTGAGGCAGATAACCATCTCGCACTTGTTTTTCTTCCGCAGTTTCAACGCCAACTCGTTCACGATTTTTTCGGGCGGAAGATACTTCATTCCCTTGTAATTATCGCTTGCGACCAATCCTTTCGGCTGTACGCCCACGCCGATTACCCCGATGCGGATACCGTTTTTGTGGAAGATGACGTAAGGTTTTGTCAGCCCTTCCATCGGCGTGCCCGAAAAATCGTAGTTGCAACAGACGATGGGGAATTTGGCTTGTCGCGCCACTTTTGCGAGCGTTTCCAAACCGTAGTCGAATTCGTGGTTGCCGATGGTTGCCACGTCGTATTTCAAAAGGTTCATCGCATTGACTTCCACTTCCCCTTTGAAGAGGTTGAAATAGGGCGTGCCTTGCAGAAAATCGCCGGCATCGAGCAACAGCACGTTTTTGTCTGCCCGGCGCACGCTGTCGATAAACGTTGCCCGGCGCACGACACCGCCTTTGTCGGGTTCGCTCTTGTCGGTTAGGGGAAGCGGTTCGATGCGGCTATGGGTGTCGTTGGTGTGTAGAATGACGATTTGTTTCTGCCCGAAAACGGCAAGTCCGCCAATCAGGAAAACGACGAGGAATAGTATCTGTTTTTTGTTCATTGTCGTGCTTTATTTTTTAATTGTGATGCGTCCGTCGAGCTTCGATGAGAGGGCTTTGCCTTGGCGGGTTTGTTCTTTCACGTAGTCGATGACGACGTCGCGCAGGGTAACGCCCGTGTAGTCGCTGTCCACAGCGTTTTTGAAGGCGTCCATGCCGTTGTTGCCGTCGGCGAGGTAATCGAGCGTAACAATTTTGTATATCTTATTGTCGTTGATTGATTTATCATCAATGGTTACGCTTTTCACTTTTGCGTTTTCGATGACTAACTTCACGTTGGAAGAGATGCCCGCGCCCCCCATTCCCGCATAGGAATCGAAGATTTTGCGCAAGTCCGCGCCTTTCAGGTAGAGGAAAGCGATGCTGTTGTCGAAAGAATATATTTCATAGAGGTTCCCGATGCTGATGTTGCCCTTCGGCATCGCGGATCGGTGTCCGTGGACGTTCATCACGGCAATGTCCGCGCCGCCTTCGAGATGCTCGTCGCCGTAGGCTTTCATCACGTCCGACGTGAAATTCGTCAGCAGACTTTCGGGAATGCCGTAATCCATCGGTTGCGAGGACGAGCCGATGACGACGTTCATTTCCTTATCGAGCTTGCTTTTGTACTTATTGACAAGCCTTTCCATATTTTTATCGGAGGCGCGATCGTAAGAAGCCCCCATCTTTGTGATGCCACCCGACATTTCCCCCATCGTGTAAAAAGTCTTGCACGAAACGAGCGAAACGAGCAGTAGCGCGGTAAAAATCAATTTTAATCTCATACGTTTTGAATGATACACGGTTTTTAAATCAGCCAAAATTACACTTTTTCCACGATATAGGAAGCGTTTTTCGGGAAAATATCCATTTAATGTGAAAGAATTATTGCTGTTTATTCGGAAAAATTATACCTTTGCACCCGCAGAAAACGAAATAAATTTCTGACGGTTCGCCCGGATGGTGGAATGGTAGACACGAAGGACTTAAAATCCTTTGGCTTCACGGCTGTGCGGGTTCAAGTCCCGCTCCGGGTACATAAGGGGACTTTCCTGATTTTTCACGGGGAAGTTCCCTTTTTTTGTTTTGGGTGCGAGGCGTTGGGGGAAATTTTTATGCAGATTCGGAAAAAGGATAGAAAATTTAAACAGTTTCTAAAAAAATACATTGCTTTTATTGCTCGGTTAATCGGTAATTCGTATTTTTAGGGCAGTTTAGCCGGCACATTGGGCTGACAAAATATCAAATGTTACTGTTCTGAAATTAAGGCATTGATATTTAGATAATTAATTCTTCGTAATATAACGCTATTCTTTTGCTTTACCTGAAAAAAAGAACGTATATTTGTGGCAGATTTATTAACAATAAAAATGTGTATCTTATGAAAACGAAAGTATTTTTTTTCTTAGCAATTTTTGCTGCAAGCATTTTGGTATGTAATGCCCAAGATTTGAAGGGCACTTGGAAAGCGGTAAGTAGCAGTGGCAACACCTTGCCCGAAGGATTTACCAACATTAAAATGATTACGCCCACTCATTTTATTTGGATAATGTCGGACAAAGACGGGAACATCGTTTCCGGCTCCGGCGGTACTTATACTGCGAAGGACGGCGTTTATACCGAAACAATTCTTTACACGCTTCCGGGAATGAAGAATTGGAAAGGGAAAAAGGGGGTTTACAAGTATGAGATTATCAATGGGAAATTGACAATTTCCGGCGAACTTGAATTTGACGAGAATAAAAAAGTCAAGAATGAGGAAGTATGGGAAAACATAGATAAACCGTAAGAGGACAAGATATGCCGGTGGCATTTGCGAAAAAAATGCCACCGGCACATTCTTTCGGAATAAAACATATATAATTGCCACTGAAATAGTTGAATGCACTTTGAGAATACCATGAAGATTTTTGTATCCATATTGTTGTTTTTTGGATTTTATCCCTGTTTCGGAAACAATGCCGTTCCCAAAGCCAATTCCGTGCATTCCGATTCGTTGAATCTGAATGCCGGAATTTCCTTCGCAGAAAAGCAGGAATATGATTCAGCCCGTTTTTTCTTGCTCAAAAGTGCGGAATCAACTGACATCCCGATAAAAACGGAATCGTATCTCTATTTGAATTTCATTGAAACACGGCTCGAAAATTACGAGCTTGCGATGACTTATTTGGAACAATACCACAAGAATGCGATGACGCTTTTCCATCGCGCAATGGAAACCGAAAAAATAAAAGGACATAGCGACAACCTGACCGACACCATTTTATCCATCAAGCGCCGAAACAAACTCAACCTTTTTTTGTGGGGCATATTTATGTTGATGCTTTTAGCCGCCATTTCAATTTTAATTTATTTACACCGGAAAGGCGTCCGTTTTTTCTCGAAAGTGAAAAATGTCAAACTGAAAAACTTGGATTCGGAAATCGAATCGAAAAGAGAGCAAATACGCATTATCGGTTATTCCTCGTTTGCTTTGCAAGCCGATATTTTTAAACAAACGCCGCTTTATGCCGAAATAAAGGCATTGGAAAATCAGGGCAGGGATAAAAATGCAAAAGTTTTGAATTACGAAAAGCAAAATCTATTGGAAAAAGAACTCAACCGCACCTTTACCAATTTTCAAAGCACTTTAATGGATTCGGGCGCAAAACTCACGCAGAACGACATAAAACTCTGTTGCCTATCGCTTCTTCCCATCAACAATTGGGCGAAAGCCTTGTGTTTTGGTTCTACGGATATAAGCATTGTCAAGCAACGAAAACACTACATAAAGCAGAAAATGACAAAGGATTCGGACAACCTTTCGCTTTTCGAATTCATTTTTTCCGCCACGCGAAACTCGTAACGTGCAAACCAAAACAAGAAAACTGCCACGCTAAAAACCAAGGAACTGATTGCAGAGGGGCGGGGTTTGTCAAAAAATGATTATATTTGTCCTTGAATTTTAAACATATTGATTGTATATGCAGAAACAATGAAAATTCCATCTGATGCGATAAGAAATTTTCCGGAAGAGGGAGCTATAACCATTTTTTCAAATACATTGCACGATAATTCTGTGTCTGTAATGTACAACCACCCTGTTTTTTGGAAAATAAGATGTTGAAAGAGTTGTACGAAAAACTTTCACGGTTGCAATCTCTTAAAACAGGGATTGCGCCGTGGCTTTTTCAAAAAAAAATTCGGAAAAAGTTGTTTTTGCGGTGGAAAAGTTGTATTTTTACCGCAAAATATGCGGCGGATTATGTATCTACACGAAAGAAATAATTGGACTGGCTTCCGGTGGGATACCGAAAAGATACTCCCTTTGCTCGGAAATGTGCGGCATTTGCAGGGAAATCTCCTCGGCAAAATGCAAAGCATCGGTTTTCAACTGATCGAGGAAGCCACGCTTTTGACATTGACGTTGGATACGGTTGATACTTCAAAAATTGAGGGCGAATTTCTCAATCCCGACGAAGTGCGCTCGGCAATCGCCCGAAAAATGGGCATTGAAAACGCCGGATATGTCCCAACTTCACGAAACGTGGAGGGGATTGTCGATGTGTTGCTCGACGCCACGCAAAATTACGGCAGCCCGCTGACTGAAACGCGGCTTTTCGGCTGGCACAATTCATTGTTTCAGACGGGTTTCAGCGGTTATCAACAAATTGACGTGGCAAAATATCGTTCGGTAGGGATGAAGGTTGCTTCAGGCAGTTTTGGGCGCGAGAAAGTACATTTCACAGCCCCCGAACCGGAACGGGTGAAGTTCGAAATGGACAAATTTTTAGAATGGTTTAATTCGGGCAATCAACAAATTGACGCTGTCTTAAAATCGGCAATCGCCCATTTGTGGTTTGTAACAATCCACCCTTTCGACGATGGCAACGGACGGCTCGCCCGCGCAATGATGGATATGCAGTTATCGCGTAGCGACAATAGCAAAATTCGTTTCTACTCGATGTCGAACCAGATTTACAAAGAGCATAAACGCTACAACGACTTGATTGAGCAGACGCAAAAATCAGACGGCGACATTTCGGCTTGGCTCGAATGGTTTTTGGGCTGTTTTGAAAGGGCGTTGCTGGCAAGCGAACAGCACTTGAAACTGATTTTAGACAAAGCACGTTTTTGGGATGCGCACCGCGAAACTGCAATCAATGACCGTCAACGTTTAATTATCAACTACTTTTACGACAATTACGGTAAAAGTTTTGAGTTTTTGCGGACAAAAGTTTATGCGGGATTAGCAAAATGTTCCACCGACACCGCCCTTCGCGATTTGCAGGATTTGGTTTCAAAGCAAATGCTCGTGCAAGAAAACAGCGGCAAAAAAACAAACTATTTGATAGCCAGCCCGACAAGCATCCGCGTTCCGAAAGGCGCGAAAGCGGACACAATTTGAGCAAAATTAGGTATAAATTTTGATTTTCCCGAACGTTAAATCGCTTGTTTTTTCTAATCTCCGGCAGCCATCCAAAGCCCAATTGTTTTCCCACCTGCGAATTTACTCCCCGAAATACTTTTCCAACTGAACTATTTATCGTAATTTTGCGGACGTTATCTGATAGCCTTGTTTCACGGAACAACAAAGAGACACGCCTAATTAGCCGCACCTGTTGTTTTCGCCGACAAGTATCTCTTATTTTATGGGAAAATGAAACTATAAAGCAATAAATATAAGTTAATTATGAATCATCAGGAAGAAAAACTTTTACAGGATTTTCCGCCCGTTTCCACGCAAGAGTGGATGGATAAAATCATTGCCGACTTAAAGGGTGCTGATTTCCAAAAGAAAATGGTTTGGAAAACCAACGAAGGTTTTAACGTTAATCCTTTCTACCGCGCCGAAAATATCGAGGGGCTGCGGTGGATAGACAACCTGCCGGGCGAATTTCCCTACGTGCGCAGCACCCGGCGAAACAACGAATGGTATGTGCGCCAAGATATTAAAGTGTGCAATTTTGCCGAAGCCAACAAGAAAGCCTTGGCGTTGTTGCAAAGGGGGATAACCTCGCTCGGCTTCGTCCTTCCCAAAAAGGACTTGTCTGCCGAAAACATTGCCACCCTGCTCAACGGGATTTATCCCAATATGGTGGAATTGAATTTCAGAACCTGCATTTCCCGCACGGTGGAACTTGCCCGTTTGGTTGTCGATTACATTCTTTCCCAAAACCTTGACGTGAAGGAATGTTTCGGTTCCATCGAGTTTGATCCTTTCCGCAAAATCCTTAAAAAAGGCGCGGACACGCCCGATTGGGTGGACGAAGCGGTTGAGATAGTGAATATTGCCTCTAAGCTGCCGCGCTACCGCGTGATTTCCGTCGCTGGAAACCTGTTTAGCGACGCCGGGGCATACATTTACCAAGAATTGGGATACAGCCTGGCTTACGGAAACGCCGTGCTGGGCAAGTTGATAGAAAAAGGTGTGGATCCTTCCACTGCCGCCAAAAAGATAAAATTTGAGTTGGGCGTCGGTTCCAATTATTTTATGGAAATCGCCAAATTCCGCGCTGCGCGTTGGTTGTGGGCAGAAATTGTAAACGCCTACAAACCCGCGTGCCACCACGAATGTCCCAACAAAGAGAAAGACGGAACTTGCCGTTGCGCCGCAAAAATGAACGTTTACGCCCGCACGTCGCGGTTCAACCAAACCGTTTACGATCCCTACGTGAACCTGCTTCGCACGCAAACCGAAGCAATGTCGGCAACGATTGCTGGGGTTGATTCGCTGATGGTGCTGCCTTTCAACGAGGCTTACGACGTGCCGGACGATTTTTCGGAACGAATCGCACGCAACCAACAACTGCTTTTGAAGGAAGAATCGCACTTCGACAAGATTATTGATCCGTCGGCAGGTTCGTATTACATTGAGAACCTCACGCTCGCCATCGCCCAACAAGCGTGGAAACTTTTCCTCGAAACCAACGAGGCAGGTTTTTACGAGGCGTTGAAAGCCGGAAGCGTGCAAGATGCCGTGAACGCCTCTGCCGAAGCGCGTTTCAAAGCCTTGGCAAGCCGCCGCGAAGTGTTGCTCGGCACGAACCAATATCCGAATTTCACGGAAAAAATGGGCGACAAAATAGCGAGGGAATCGCAGGGCTGCGGTTGTGAAGATAAGGGGGAAGCCCTATTCAAAAAATTGAAAGACAGCCGTTTGGCTTCCGATTTCAATGCTTTGCGCCTGACTACCGAAGGCAACGAAACGCCCAAGGCGTTTATGCTGACGATAGGAAACCTTGCGATGCGCTTGGCACGTTCGCAGTTTTCGAGCAACTTTTTTGCTTGCGCCGGATACAAAATCATCGACAATTTGGGATTCAAAACGGTTGCGGAAGGCGTGAAAGAGGCGGTGGAAAAAAATGCCGATTTGATTGTGCTTTGTTCGAGCGACGATGAATATGCCGAATACGCACCGGAAGCCTATCGCTTGGCGGAAGAAAACCACAAATTGTTCGTCGTGGCGGGTGCACCTGCCTGTATGGACGATTTGAAAGCTCAGGGCATCGAGAATTTCATTCACGTGAAAAGCAACGTGCTGGATACGCTTCGGATTTTCAACGATAAATTGGGGGTGAAATAATCGCGACATAAAAAATAAGAATTAGATATGAAACCAAATTTCAACGATATAGACATAAAAAATGAAGGATTTGTTTCGACAGACGCCACAACGTGGGCTGCCAAACACGAAATCAAAGCCGGCTGGCTGACTTCGGAACAAATT
>JAISYO010000033.1 GCA_031269865.1 Dysgonamonadaceae bacterium
TCGGGTATCTTTATGGTGCTGGTTTGCGGTGGCGGTATCCTGCCCCTCTTGCAAAACGCCATCGTGGACTGGACAGGCGGAATCGGCTATCAGACAAGCTATTGGGTAATTGTAGCCGGACTTGCCTATCTGCTCTATTACGCGCTGGTTGGCTGCAAAAACGTGAACAAAGATATTCCGGTAAACGACTAATTTTTTGATTTTCAAAAGAGATAATAATATGACTAAGAACGAAATCATCAAAATATTTCAAGAAAAATTCGGCAACGAAACACCCGAAGTTTATGCGTCCCCCGGACGCATAAACCTCATTGGGGAACACACCGACTACAACGGAAGTTTTGTATTCCCCGGCGCAATCGACAAGGGAATGATTGCCGCTATCCGTCTCAACGGAACCGACAAAGTACGCGCTTACGCGGTGGATTTGAAGGAATCGGCAGAATTTGGCTTGAACGAAACCGACGCGCCCAAACAAAACTGGGCACGTTACATCTTCGGGGTGTGCCGCGAAACCATCAAGCGCGGCGGCAAGGTGGGCGGTTTCGACACCGCTTTTTCGGGCGACGTGCCGCTGGGCGCGGGAATGTCTTCGTCTGCCGCGCTGGAAAGCACCTACGCTTTCGCGCTGAACGAATTGTACCACAACAATATCGACAAATTTGAACTGGCTCGCATCGGGCAATCCACCGAACACAACTACGTGGGTGTCAAGTGCGGAATTATGGATCAGTTTGCTTCGGTATTCGGGAAGGCAGGAAGCCTTATCCGCCTCGATACCAAAACGATGGAATTTGCCTATTTCCCTTTCAACCCGAAAGGCTATAAGCTCGTCCTGCTGGATTCGGTAGTGAAACACGAATTGGCTTCTTCTGCTTACAACAAACGCCGCGAATCGTGCGAGGCTGCCGCTCGCGCCATCTCGAAACACCATTCCGAAGTGAAATTCCTTCGCGATGCTTCAATGGATATGCTCAACGAGGCAAAAAGCGAAATTTCAGCCGAGGATTACAAGCGTGCCGAATACGTGATCGAGGAAACGCAACGTGTCATCGACGTCAGCAACGCGCTGGAAAAGGGCGATTACGAAACTGTGGGCAAGAAAATGTACGAAACGCACCACGGTATGAGCAAGCTCTACGAAGTGAGTTGCGACGAACTTGATTTCTTGAACGATCTGGCAAAGAAATACGGCGTAACCGGTTCTCGTGTGATGGGCGGTGGCTTCGGCGGCTGCACCATCAACTTGGTAAAAGACGGGCTTTACGATCAATTCATCGAAGGGGCAAAAAAAGAATTTAAAGCAAAATTCGGACACGAACCCAAAGTGTATGACGTAGTTATCAGCGACGGATCGCGTAAGCTGTAACAAAAATACTGTTTATGTTCTTGGATAGGAAGTCGGAGGTTAATCGTATTGATGCCCCGGCTTCCTTTCGTTTCCCCCCCCGACAATGACTGCATTGCAAAACGCATTGAAATCCTTGCAGAAAGCCGCCCTGCTGCATTTTCTGAACGCAAATCCCGACTGTTTCGGCGAACTGCTCAACCTTGCCTTGTCCGACAACAAGGATTTTGCTTTTCGGGCGGCGTGGGGCGTCGGCTTGACGATGGAAGAAAACGATGCGCGGTTGAGGGAATCCGTCGGCGAAATCATAAGGATTTTGCCCCTTCGGGAAGACGGACACAAGCGCGTGTTGCTGTTCGTTTTGAACAAGATAGAAATTCAGGAAGAATTTGAAAGCCCTCTGTTTGATTTTTGCATCGGCATCTGGGAAGACACAAAACGAGCACCCGGCTTGCGAAGCTATGCTTTTCAATTGATTATCAAGATTTCGAAGAAATATCCCGAACTGCAAAACGAGATCCAATTCCTAACCGAAAACCGATATTTGGACACGCTCTCGGCAGGGATAAGGCACTCTGTCAGGTTAAAAATAAAACGGAAATGAAAACGTTCAGACGTTTAAAATAATGTGCTAATATGCAAATGTGCTAAGGAGGGGGTACGCCGTCTTTCGTCCTTTTGTTTTATTTACCCCCTCAAACTCATTCCTGCCAAAATGGTATCGGGTTTGAGGTGCAACACGGCGTTCATTTCGCCAGCCATCGCAAAACCGCAACTATCGCACACGCCGGCTTCCTTGCCCTGACATTGCGGATAACGAGTGCCATCAACCATAATGAAATTCGTAACCCAGCACTCTTTTTCGAAACGCAGGTCCTTCATAGATTTAAGTCCTGATACAGAGTTCATTATCGGGTAGCCAACCCGTTTTTTGGCAATAACCAAATCAATCACTTCGCAACGTTTTCCCCAATCCAAAAACAAATCTTCGCTGCCCTCAAACGGCGTGTGGAAATTGATGGATATTGATTTGATATGCGGATTGTTTTTGGCAAATTCGATGGTTTCTTCCACCGAAGTGTAGTTCAATGTGTTTACTACCATATTAACACTCAATTCTTTATGCTTTGCCGTCGCGATATTTTCCACCAATTTATCGAACGCGCCCTTGCCGCGAATTTCATCGTGGAACTTGCCGATGCCGTCCAAACTTACCCAAATGCTGTCGGCTTTTGAACCCGCAAAAGGGCGTTGGGCGTTGGTGGTTATGGTGGTTGAAAAAAAGCCGATTTCCTTTGCCAAGTCAATCAGCGAATTCAAATCTTTGTCACCCTGACGCCAAAGCGTCGGCTCGCCACCCTCAAAATCAACAAAACGGCTGCCCAAGCGATAGGAATACAGCAATTCCTCGCGGATTTGCTCGTAACTTTTGATGATCGGCGCGGTTTTGGCGTAAATGACACAGTGTTTGCAACGCAAATTGCAGTTGTCGTTGATAAACAGCACCGTTTGCAAGGGTTTTTTCCGTCCCAAAAACTTTGCCTTGAAAAACCATAAAGGCAAATATATCAATGATTTATAACTTTTCATACCTTTTTATGTTGCAAAATTACTAAAAAACACACGATTATTATTCATACCCCCCGTTTTTTCACTATCTTTTTTGCCAAAAACAAAAACACCTTCCCGAAGAAATATGACACTAAAATACTTATTGCCAATGATATAATCCCAACAATCATGGTTGCAGTTTCGGCAACTTTCCTATATTGTCGTGATTGAAAAAAGGAAAGGCAAACAAAAAGCAAAAAATGCTTTTCTCTTTTTCTTACTTGCCACAAAAGTTATTATCGCGGCGACAACGGCAATAACCAAAGCGACAATAAAAATAAGAATCAAATGCCCTATCAAAACAAAACCTAATCCCATAATTTTTTAATATGGCTTCTAATGCACTGCGCAACTCGAAACGGTAATCGCAAAAACCAACGATAAGATTAAATTTCTCTTTTTCATATCCATTTATTTTTATTACCTTTATAATCAACATTTTCTATTCCACAAACACCACCACAATAATGATCAGGCAAAATAACGTCAGCAAATTCCGCGCGAGCAGCCATCGCAACATAAACCAGTCCATTTGCGCTTGTTGGTATTTTTTGAAATCGCCCATCGGTCCGTACCATCGTTTCGGGAAAAACTGTTTTTCGGGGCGATACAAAATTTGCCATACCAAATAAAACAGCGCGGCAGCCATCGGCAGGGTAAGCAGTACCGCGAGGTAAAACACTGATAATTTATTCATTGCAACACCCAAGATGATTGAGCCGTAGGAAATCAAAAATACGCCGAGCAAGCCAGCCAGCTGCCCCCGCTTACCGCCCAAAAGCCGCGCGAAAGTCATTTTGCCCACTTCGCGGTCGGCTTCGCTGTCGATAATCGAATGGACAAAGACGATGTTCGCCACCAGCAGCCCGACGGGGATGGAAATGAAGAGTACC
>JAISYO010000062.1 GCA_031269865.1 Dysgonamonadaceae bacterium
GCCGTCATTTCTTTCGCCAATCTTTCCAAGACCGGGATTCTTTTCCTTACTCTTTTCATGATCAGTTGTTTTTTTTTTGTTGTTTATAAATTAACCCCCTGCGGAGCCGTGTCGTTTGGAATTCTATTTCTATTTGCAAATATAGGACTTTTTTTTTATGCCGATGGCATTTACCTACTGTTTTTTATGTTAAATAATCATAACTATATATATATATATATATATATATCAATAAGTTATAATTTTTATAATTTTCTAATTTTAATTTTTATCGAAAATTATTTGCTGGTTTTTTTAAAAACTGCTACTTAGTGTGCTGTTGTATGGCGCGGGTCTTCCGCCTGTAAAATCAAGACATCCCCTCTTTCACGCGGTTGGATATTAACTTCCCATCCTTAAAGATCAGTTCCCGGCAAGGTTCTCTCATCCATTTTACAGTAGCGTCCTCACTTTTCGCCGCCCGTTTCACGATGATCGTGCCGCTGAACCAAATGGCGGGCATCGCACCGGGCGGGGCAGGGCGGTTTTGTCCGGTCGGCGGGTTGTATTTATATTCTTTATAGGTGTAGCTGGTGCGGTCTTCATATACCTTTTCAAACTTTACCCCCGTTAGTTTTTCCATCCGTTTATACAGTTCGTCGCCCGGAAAAATTTTTTCTATTTTATCGGATGGGGCATTGGGAAGTATATCGCTCATATACAATAGATTGCCTTGCAAATACCAGTCAACCATATAGTTTGACGCAGGGTCAGGACAGATTAACCAGTAATGGGAAGTAGAAATTACGCCATACGGTTCGAGCTTGTCTTCATACAGTTTTTTATAACCGGGGAATTGTTCCAGCGGCGACTTGTCCATCAGGAAATAGGTCGAGTCGTTGGTGTAAAGCACGTCCGATGTTTTTGCGATGCTGCTGAAACTAATGGGGGGCTTGCCTTCTGTCGTTTGTCCGTGCAGGGAAGCGTGATGGAAAGCCGTCGTGAAAACCAGCAGGGGAAGGATGCGGGAAAAAACAGGTTTGCGTTTCATATCGTTGAAATTTTTATGGTTTTTCAATTTATATCCTCTCTTATCCGTTCAGATATTAACTTTCCGCCCTTGAAGATCAGTTCCCGGCAGAGTGGTGGTATCTTATACCAATAATGAATATCCATTTCACGCTCAGTTCTCACGAGAATGGTGTCGCTGAACCACGTGGCGGGCATCGCGCCGAGCGGGTTATACAGATAGTCTCTGACTGACCGGTCGTTTTTATGTTCTTCATACATATAACGGCTATGGTTTTCATACGCCCTGTCGAATTTTATCCCCGTCAGCTTTTCCATCCGTTTATACAGTTCGTCGTCCGGAAAAGTTTCTTCGACTTTATCGGACGAGAGATTGGGGTATATATCGCTCAGGTACAACAGGCTGTCGTTTAAATACCAGACAACCATATAGTTTGTTGTGGGATCGGGATCGACTAACCCCTCAGACAACGGCGCATAATTACCATACGGCTCTACCTTGTCTTCGTATATTTTTTTATACCCCGGAAATTTTTCCAGGGGCGTCTTGTCCATCCAGAATATCTTGTCTCCGTGTTTTTTTTTATACCCCGGAGATTTTGCTATGGGCGTCTTGTCCATCCGGAAACGGGTTGGACGGTTGATAAAAAGCCAGTCCGTTGTTTTTACGATGCACCTAAAACATATTTTTTTGGGGGTGCGCTTAAAAACAAGGCTGTACTTACTATCATCCAAGGTCTGCCCAAGCAGAAAGTTATGATGGAAAACCGTCGTAAAGAGCAGCAGCGCTGTAAAGATGCGGAAAAAGGAATAATCAGGTTTCATGCACTCAAAAATTTAGGTTGTAAAAAAATAATGACCGGCTAAGCATAGTTGCCGGAAGAACCGTAACTCCTCTGCGCTCAGCACCGTCATTTCTTTCGCCAGCCGTTCCAAGACCGGGATTCTTTTCATTACGGTTTTCATGATTGTTTATTTTAAGTTGTTTATATATTAACACCTTGCGAGGTAGTATTGTTTTTAATTCTATTTTCTAATTCTCAATTTCTTACTTCCGTCTTTTTATCTTTGTCTTTCCGTCTTTTCGTCCGCCCCTGTGCCAATTACGAATTGTTTGGAATGTCGTTCAGGGAATTTTTGGAATATGACCAAAATGTTGATTTGCCAAAATATTCACTTGAAGAAATATTGGAAAATCACATTGCGATAGCAGGAAAAATAAACGACAAAATCAGACCTTTACCCTTATTCAACACCTATTTGAAACAGGGTTATTACCCTTATTACAAAGAAAGTAAAAAATTTTATTTGTCGAAACTTGAAAACACACTCAATCTGACATTAGAAACCGATTTGCCGTTTGTTGAACGAATAGAAATCAGTTCGATACGAAACATAAAAAAACTGCTGTGGATTATTGCTCAATCCGCGCCGTTCACGCCCAATACAACATACCTTGCCCGTAATTTAGACGTGGGAAGGGTCAGTATTCTTAACTTTTTAACGATATTGGAAAGGGGGGGGAATTATCAATCTTCTGCAAAATCAGTCAAACAGCATAAAGGCATTGGCAATTTGAGGGAAACATTTTGTTACAATCAGTTGAATGTCATAGGAAAAGTTACTTCGGGCGGTATCCTCGATTTCAAGGTGGATAACAAATACACCATAGAAGTAGGCGGAAAAAACAAAGGACACGAACAGATAATGGGCATACAAAATACGTATTTGGCACTCGACAATTTAGAGTACGGGCATCACAATGAAATACCGTTATGGTTGCTTGGATTTTTATATTAAAAAGTGGTACAGAAACTCACGCGAGGGGCCTCGCGCGACAGCGGCGGTTTTTAGCTGAATCCGCCCCAACCCCCAAAAGAAAAAAGCGCTACGAATCACTCGCAACGCTTTCCTAATGTTTAACATTTTAAAAATCACAGTTTCGCCGTGTTGCCTCATCAACAGAGATTATTGCTCTCCGTCTTCCGATGAAGCTTCCTCGGCGATTTCTTTATCTTCTTGTTGAGAAGTTTCTTCTACTTTAACGTCCTCTACGGCTTGTTCTTGCGGTGCTTCAACCATTGATTCCTCAACCTTCGCTTCCTCAACCTTTTCGGCTTTTGCCTTCGGCGTTTTTTCGGCTTTGGGGCTTGCTTCTGCAACATCCGCGCTTTCGCCCGCGCCTTTTCTGCGTGAACGGCGGGTTTTGGCTTTTTTCGATCCGGCTTCTTTCAACATATTTTCATTGAAATCCACCAATTCGATGAAGCACATTGCAGCGTTGTCGCCCAAACGATAACCGGTTTTTAGGATACGGGTGTAGCCGCCCGGACGATCGCCCACTTTCTGCGAAACCGTCTGGAACAATTCCGTAACGGCTTGCTTGTTCTGCAACGCGCTGAAAACGAGGCGTCTCGAATGGGTGGTGTCGTCTTTCGATTTCGTAATGATGGGTTCTACAAATTTCCTTAATTCCTTTGCCTTAGGAACAGTCGTGAAAATACGCTTGTGCATGATAAGCGATATTGCCATGTTGGATAACATCGCCCCACGATGCGCCGTCTTGCGTCCTAAATGATTGTTCTTGTTATTATGTCTCATTGCGTTTAGTCTTTATCTAATTTATATTTCGAAATATCCATGCCGAAGGAAAGCGAAAGGCTGTCGAGCAATACTTCAAGCTCGGTAAGCGATTTTTTTCCGAAGTTGCGGAATTTCAGCAAATCGTTCTTTTTGTGCCCTACCAATTGTCCGAGAGTTTCCACGTCGGCTGCCTTCAAGCAGTTGAGGGCGCGAACCGAGAGGTTGAGATCGGACAATTTGCGTTTGAGCATCTGCCTCATGTGCAATACTTCCTCGTCAAATTCTTCGATGCTTTCGGAATCGGTAGCCTCGATCATGATCTTGTTGTCGTCCGAGAACAACACAAAATGCTGTATGAGGATCTTGGCTGCCTCTTTCAAAGCATCCTTCGGCGGTATCGAACCGTCAGTGGATATTTCAATAATCAATTTTTCGTAGTCCGTCTTCTGTTCGATACGGTAATTTTCTATTTCGTATTTCACATTGCGGATCGGCGTATAAATGGAATCGACGGCGATCGTGTTCACATCGTCGGGCGACAGCATGACGCGATTTTCATCGGCGGGAACATAGCCGCGTCCCTTGTTGATTGTGAGTTCGAGGTGTATCGAAGCCTTTTTTTCCAAATGGCAAATTTCCAATTCGGGGTTCAAAACCTCGAAGCCCGTCAATATCTTGCCGATGTCGGCTGCCCTGAATGCGTCCGTGCCGGAAATGTTGAGGCTCACTTTTTCGCTGTCAAACTCTTCCACGATTCGTTTGAACCGCACTTTCTTCAAGTTCAGAATGATAGCCGTTACGTCTTCTATTACGCCGGGGATAGTGGCAAATTCATGCTCAACCCCCTCTATTTTTACCGATGTGATTGCAAATCCTTCGAGCGCGGATAGCAGGATACGGCGCAAGGCGTTACCTACGGTAATGCCGTAACCGGGTTCAAGGGGACGAAATTCAAACTTTCCGAAGAAAGAGTCCTCTTGCAACATGATTACTTTGTCGGGTCTTTGAAATGCTAATATTGCCATGAAATTATTGTTTAGAATATAATTCTACGATCAGTTGTTCTTTAATGTTTTCCGGGATGTCGGCTCTTTCGGGCAAATGCAACAATTTGCCGGCGTAAGTTCCTTTGTCCCATTCCAACCAAGGATACTTGCTATGGTTAAAACCCGCAAGCGCATTCACAATCACTTCAAGCGATTTCGATTTTTCCCTCACGCCTACCAACTGCCCCGCTTTCACGGTGTAAGACGGAATGTTTACTACTTTCCCATCTACCGTAACGTGGCGGTGCGAAACGAGTTGGCGTGCCGCAGCCCTCGTGGGTGCGATTCCCAACCGGTAAACAATGTTGTCGAGGCGCGATTCGAGCAATTGCAGCAACACTTCGCCGGTAATGCCGCGTGAGCGTGCAGCCCTTTCGAAAGTGAGGCGGAATTGTTTTTCCAATACGCCGTAGGTGTATTTCGCACGCTGCTTTTCGCGTAGCTGAATACCGTATTCCGAGGTTTTTTTCCTTCGCGAATTACCGTGTTGTCCCGGAGGATAGTTCTTTTTGGAAAGAACCTTGTCGGGACCGAAAATAGGTTCGCCGAATTTACGGGCGATTTTTGATTTTGGACCAATATATCTTGCCATTTTTCAAATTAAACTTTTAGAACTTGAAGCCTAAACTGTGCAGCCGCGATTACAGAGAAGTTGTGTTGTAATCAAATCACAGCTCAAATTTCAATATTGAAATGAAACTTAAATTATTTTCTGATTAAACTCTTCTCGCTTTCGGAGGACGACAGCCGTTGTGGGGCAGCGGAGTAACATCAACGATTTCCGTTACTTCGATTCCCGCGCCGTGAATGGTGCGGATAGCCGACTCGCGACCGTTGCCCGGTCCTTTCACATAAGCTTTCACTTTTCTCAGTCCGAGATCGAAAGCCACTTTCGCACAATCTTGCGCCACCATCTGGGCGGCGTAAGGCGTGTTCTTCTTTGAGCTTCTGAAACCCATTTTCCCTGCCGACGACCAACTGATCACGTCCCCGTTTTCGTTTGTCAGCGAAACGATGATGTTGTTAAACGACGACGAAATGTGAGCTTGTCCCATCGCGCTCACTTTCACGTTCCTTTTTTTTGCTGCAACTGTTCTTTTTGCCATATCTCTTACCTATTATTTAGTAGCTTTTTTCTTGTTAGCAACGGTTTTCTTCTTCCCCTTGCGCGTGCGGGCGTTGTTTTTTGTACTTTGTCCGCGCACGGGCAAGCCGATACGATGACGGATTCCACGGTAACAGCCGATGTCCATCAGTCGTTTAATGTTCAGTTGTACCTCGGAACGAAGATCCCCTTCAACTTTGTATTCGCTTGAAATGATTTCGCGAATGCGTGCAGCCTGATCGTCGGTCCAGTCCTTCACTTTGATATCTCTATCAATTTCTGCTTTTTCTAAAATGGAGTTTGCCGAGCTGCGGCCAATGCCATAGATATAAGTGAGCGCTATTTCGCCCCGCTTATTTTGCGGCAAATCGACCCCTACAATTCTTATAGCCATATATGTCTTTTTTTATTTGATTACAAAATAATTTACCTATCCCTGACGCTGTTTGTACTTGGGATTCTTTTTGTTAATGATATACAAGCGGCCCTTTCTTCTTACTATTTTGCAATCGGCCGTACGTTTCTTTATGGATGCTCTTACTTTCATTATCGTTATGTTTTTTATTTGTATCTGAATGAAATTCTGCCTTTCGACAAGTCATAAGGCGACATATCCACGCGCACCTTGTCTCCCGGAAGGATACGGATATAATGCATCCGCATTTTTCCCGAAATGTGAGCCGTGATTTCATGCCCGTTTTCTAATTCCACACGGAACATCGCGTTGGACAATGCCTCAACGATGGTGCCGTCTTGTTCTATTGCTGTCTGTTTAGCCATTAATACCTTTTATTCGTTTAATTACTTGTTCCTTGAATAAATTCGAAAGTAGATAAAATATCGGCTTTCCCGTTGCGTATCGCCACCGTATGTTCGAAATGGGCTGCCGGCTTACGATCTTTCGTGCGCACCGTCCATCCGTCTTTCTCAAACACGACGTTTTTGCTACCCATATTGATCATCGGCTCGATGGCGATGCACAAGCCGTTTTTGATCAACGGTCCGGTGCCGCGGCGTCCGTAATTGGGGACTTCGGGGGCTTCGTGCATCTTGCGCCCGATGCCGTGTCCCACGAGTTCGCGAACCACGGAATAGCCTTTCGACTCGCAATAGCGTTGAATAGCCGCGCCAATGTCGCCTATCCTGTTTCCTTCCGCCGCCTGCGCAATCCCGATATAAAGCGACTCTTCTGTAACTTTGAGCAACCGCTTCACTTCGGGGCTTACCTCGCCCACACAAAACGTGTAGGCTGAGTCGCCGCAATAGCCGCACTTGGTAGTGGTTCCGCAATCAACCGACACAATATCGCCTTCTTTCAAGGGCGTGTTGTTGGGAATGCCGTGAACCACGGCTTCATTAACGGAAGTGCAAATGGACTTTGGGAAACCGCCGTATCCCAAAAAAGTCGGAACAGCATCGTGATCCCTGATGAATGTTTCCGCGATTTTATCGAGTTCCAGCGTGGTAACGCCCGGTTTTATGTGCTTCGACACTTCGCCGAGGGTCATTCCCACCAAGCGGTTGGCTTCGCGCATAAACTCAATTTCTTCGTCGGTTTTCAATATGATCGTATTGCTATTCATTATCTATCTTATCGTCCTCTTCAAAAATTTATCCTTTCAACGTTCAATAAGCGGCGATAGAGCCTGTGCGCCCTTTAATTTTCGCGCCCGACTTCAAAAATCCGTCGTAATGGCGCATCAACAAATGGCTTTCTATCTGTTGCAAGGTGTCAAGCACCACGCCCACGAGAATCAGCAACGACGTCCCCCCGAAAAAATGGGCGAACTGCGAATTGATCCCGAAAAGTCCGGCAAATGCGGGCAAGATAGCGATGATGGCAAGGAATATCGAGCCCGGAAGCGTAATTCGCGACATAATGGTATCAATGTATTCCGCCGTCCTCTTGCCGGGTTTCACACCGGGGATAAACCCGTTGTTCCGTTTCAAATCTTCCGCCATTTGAGTCGGGTTTACCGTGATCGCCGTATAGAAATACGTGAAAGCGACAATCAACAGGGCGAAAATGAAATTGTACGCGAAACTGTTTGAGTCCATCAACGGGGCGAAAAATCCGCCGCCGCCTTCTTTTGCCGTAAATTGGGCAAGCGTGATGGGGATAAACATAATAGCCTGAGCAAAAATGATAGGCATCACGTTTGCCGCATTCACTTTGAGCGGGATATATTGGCGAACGCCACCGTATTGCTTGTTGCCGACGATGCGTTTCGCATATTGCACCGGCACCTTGCGCGTTCCCTGCACCAGCATAATGGCGAATCCGGTAACGAGCAACAAACCAAGCAGTTCCAATCCGAAGAGGATTAGTCCGCCGGGGGCGTCGATCGTTCTTTCCACTTCGCCAACCAGCGCGTGCGGAAGACGGGCGATGATACCAATCAAGATGATGAAAGAGATTCCGTTACCCACGCCTTTGTCGGTAATGCGTTCCCCAAGCCAGAGCACAAACATACTTCCAGCCGCCAAGATGATGGTTGCCGGCAACACCCAATCCCAGAACCCTCCGGGAATGGCGCCGCGGATAGCCCCGTAAATGTATGCGGGACCTTGCAAAACTAATATGCCAACGGTAAGGTAGCGGGTGTACTGATTCATTTTTGTCCTTCCGCTCTCGCCCTCACGCTGCAATTTTTGGAAATAGGGAAGGGCGATGCCCATCAACTGCATCACGATGGACGCGGAAATATAGGGCATAATTCCCAATGCAAAAATAGATGCGTTGGCGAAAGCGCCTCCCGAAAACATATCCAACAAGCCCAGCAAACCTCCGCTTGCGCTGTTGCGCAATGCTTCGAGATGCGCGGGGTTCACTCCCGGAAGAATCACAAACGAACCGAAGCGGTACACGGCTACGAAACTGATGGTTATCAGTATCCGGGTGCGAAGGTCGTCGATCTTCCAAATGTTTTTCAGTGTCTGTATGAATCTCATCTTAGTCGAGTTTTACTACTGTTCCACCTACCGAGGTTATTGCGGCTTCGGCTGCCTTGGAGAAAGCGTGGGCTTCTACTTTCAGCTTTGCCGAGAGGGTGCCTTTACCAAGGATTTTCACCAAGTTTTTCGGCGAAATAAGCCCTGCCTCCACCAACACGGTTGGCGTAATTTCTTTCAATTTGCCGGCTTCGGCTATTGCTTGAAGTCTTTCAAGGTTGATAGCCTTGTATTCGATTCTCTTCAACGGATTGAATCCGAACTTGGGCAAACGGCGTTGAAGCGGCATCTGCCCTCCTTCGAAACCGATTTTCTTGGAATATCCCGATCTCGATTTCGCTCCCTTATGCCCTCTCGTTGAGGTGCCTCCTTTGCCGGATCCTTGTCCTCTACCTATTCTTTTGCGGGTTTTCGTCGAGCCTTCTGCGGGTTTTAAATTCGATAAATTCATTGTCTTATCTTGTTTTTTATCGTTTGTAACTAATTATTCTACTACCGTTACCAAGTGGCGCAGTTTGTAAACTATCCCCCTGATGGACGGTGTGTCTTCGTGCTCCACCACCTTGTTCAACTTGGTAAGTTTCAGAGAGTCCAACGCTCTTTTCTGATCGTGGGGGCAACCGATTCTGCTTCTAACTTGTTTGATTTTTATTGTAGCCATATCTTCGATTCCTCCTTTTTTAACCGTTAAATACTTTTTCCAAGCTGACTCCCCTGTTTTGAGCAATCATAATGGGATCTCTCAATTCGCTCAGGGCTGTGATGGTGGCTTTTACCAAGTTGTGCGGGTTGGACGAACCTTTCGATTTTGCCAACACGTCGGTAACGCCAACGCTTTCGAGCACGGCACGCATAGCGCCACCTGCCTTTACCCCCGTCCCTGCAAATGCAGGTTTCAAAAATACTTCCGAACCACCGTAGTGGGCGATTTGTTCGTGGGGTATCGTCCCTTTGTAAACCGGAACTTTTATCAGGTTCTTTTTGGCAGCCTCCACACCTTTGGCAATAGCCGTGGTAACTTCGCTTGCTTTTCCCAATCCCCAGCCGACAATGCCGTCTTCGTTTCCTACGACAACCATGGCGGCAAAGGTAAACGTGCGTCCCCCTTTGGTGACTTTCGTTGTGCGGTTGATTGCTACCAACCTGTCTTTCAACTCTATATCGTTAGTCGATTTTACTTTGTTATTCATTGCCATGATGATTAAAATTTGAGTCCTCCTTTGCGGGCGGCATCAGCCAATTCTTTGATGCGTCCGTGATACAAAAAACCGTTCCTGTCGAAAACAACCGTTTCAATCCCGGCTTCCTTTGCGTTTTTGGCAATCAAATCGCCCACTTTCGCCGCCATCTCCTTTTTGGGAAGTTTGTCTTCCATTTTGAGCGATGATGCCGATGCGAGCGTCCGTCCGTTCACGTCGTCGATTACCTGCGCATATATTTGTTTGTTGCTGCGATACACGGAAAGACGCGGGCGTTCGCTTGTGCCAGATACTTTTCCGCGTACACGAGTCTTTATTTTAAGTCTTCTTTCTGTCTTCGTTATCATAATCTTTCAGAGTTTACGTACATTATTTACCTGCTGTTTTACCTGATTTGCGACGGATAACTTCGCCCACGAAACGAATACCTTTCCCTTTGTAGGGTTCGGGTTTGCGGAACGAGCGTATCTTTGCGCATACCTGTCCGAGAAGTTGTTTGTCGCAAGATTCCAAGATGATGAGCGGATTTTTGTTCCTTTCCATTTTGGTTTCCACCTTTACCTCCTGCGGCAGTTGCAAGAAGATGCTGTGCGTGTAACCCAGCGACAATTCCACAACCTGTTCGTTGTTCGACACGCGGTAACCCACGCCGACAAGTTCCATTTCTTTACGAAAACCCACAGAAACACCCACTACCATATTGTTGATCAGTGCGCGGTAAAGCCCGTGCAGTGCGCGGTGTTCTTTGTTGTCGGAAGGACGTTCCACAACCAATTCGTTGTTTTCCACCTTCACTTTTATGTCGGGGTTTACCTGTTGCGAAAGCTCGCCTTTCGGTCCTTTCACTTTGACGACGTTGTCGTCCCCCACTGTTATTGTTACGCCCGAAGGTAACGATACGGGTAATTTTCCTATTCTTGACATAGTATCCTTTCCTCCCTCTTAATAAATGTAACACAAAACTTCTCCGCCCACTTTCAAGTTGCGGGCTTCCTTATCTGTCATCACTCCTTGGGAAGTGGATAATATGGCGATTCCCAATCCGTTCAGCACGCGGGGCATTTCTTTGTATCCCACATACTGACGCAAACCGGGAGTCGATATGCGAATCAGTTTCTTGATCGCATTCACTTTGTTTACCGGATCGTACTTCAAGGCGATCATAATCGAGCCTTGCGGTCCTTCTTCTACAAACTTATAATTAAGTATGTAGCCTTTTTCGAAGAGGATTTTTGTGATGTCCTTCTTCACGTTCGACGCGGGAACTTCCACCACGCGATGCTTCGCTTGGATGGCGTTTCTGAGCCGTGTCAAATAATCTGCTATTGGATCTGTCATATAAAAATAATTTAAATTGATCCCGACTGCCGGGACAATATTTAATTCATATTCCTCTGTTTTCTACCAGCTTGCTTTTTTCACGCCGGGTATCAACCCTTGGGAAGCCATTTCCCTGAACTGTATGCGCGAAACTCCGAATTGGCGGATATAGCCTTTCGGACGTCCGGTTATCTTGCAACGGTTGTGCAGACGGACGGGCGAAGCGTTTTTGGGAATGGATTGAAGTGCTTCATAGTCGCCTTCCGCCAGATATTTTGCTCTTTTGGCGGCGTATTTGGCAACTAATTTCGCTCTCTTAACCTCGCGGGCTTTCATTGATTCTTTTGCCATTATCTCTTATTTTTTGTCGTTTTTAAACGGTAGTCCAAACTCTTTGAGAAGTGCGTATCCTTCCTCGTCGGTTTTTGCCGAAGTTACAAAGGTAATGTTCATTCCCAAAAGACGGGCTATATTATCAATGTTGATTTCGGGAAAAATGATCTGCTCCTCTATACCGAGAGTATAGTTGCCTTTTCCGTCGAGTTTGTTTTCGATTCCCTTAAAGTCGCGGATACGGGGCAGCGCCACGCGGACGAGCCTTTCAAGAAATTCGTACATTTTGTCGTGGCGCAAAGTTACCCGCGCACCGATGGGCATTTTTTTGCGAAGTTTGAAGTTCGAAATGTCCTTGCGCGAATACGTAGCCACGGCTTTCTGCCCGGAAATGGTAGTCAGTTCGCTAATCGCCGTGTCGATGATTTTCTTGTCGGCAACCGCGATGCCCAAGCCCTGATTGATCACAATCTTTTCGAGTTTGGGGACTTGCATCACCGATTTATAACTGAATTCTTTCGTCAAAGCGGGAATGATGCGTTCCTTGTAGTCTTTTTTTAGGTTTACTGTATAGGTACTCATTTGATTTCCTCCCCTGATTTTTTAGCGTAACGCACTAATTTTCCTTTGTCGCCCTCTTTGCGTCCGATGCGGGTTGGTTTTCCGGTTTTCGGATCAACGTGCATCAGATTGGAAATGTGAATGGGCGCTTCTTTTTTCTCGATTCCCCCGTTCGGGCTTTTCGCGCTGGGCTTCGTGTGTTTAGAAACGATATTCATTCCTTCAACGATCGCTTTCTGCTTTTCGGGAAAGACTTCCAACACTCTTCCTTTGCTTTGCTCGGGATTTTTAGCATTGTATGCGTCGTTACCGGACATAACAAATACTATATCGCCTTTTTTTATATGTAATTTACTCATCGCCTATGATTTTTTAATGGATTAAAGCACTTCGGGCGCAAGTGAAACAATTTTCATATTCGTTGCGCGAAGTTCACGCGCCACGGGACCGAAGATACGGCTTCCGCGCAACTCGCCGGCGCTGTTCAAGAGAACGCAGGCGTTGTCGTCGAAACGTATGTAGGAACCATCGGCGCGGCGAATTTCTTTTTTCGTGCGAACGATAATTGCTTTTGATACTGCACCTTTTTTAATGTCACTCGAAGGGATTGCGTTTTTGATAGCAACAACTATAACGTCCCCAACTGAGGCGTAACGTCTTCTCGTCCCGCCCAATACGCGAATACAGAGGGCTTCTTTGGCTCCGCTGTTATCGGTAACTGTCAATCTCGATTCTTGTTGTATCATCTTACTTGGCCCTTTCTATTACTTCAACCACTCTCCATCGCTTTGTTTTGCTCAAAGGACGGGTTTCCATTATGCGCACGGTGTCGCCGATATTGCAATCGTTCTTCTCGTCGTGGGCGTGAAATTTCTTCGTTTTATTAACGAACTTCCCGTATATAGGGTGTTTCTCTTTCCATTTTACAGCAACGGTAACGGTTTTGTCCATTTTGTTGCTGAAAACGACCCCGATTCTTTCTTTTCTTAAATTTCTCGTTTCCATTTATTTTTGTTATGCTTTGTTCTTTTCTCTCGCACCCAGTTCGGTTTGGATACGGGCAATCTCTTTGCGTTTGAATTTGATTGAAGAGGGATTGTCGAGGGGGGTAATGGCGTGGCTGATACGCAATTGGTTCAGCGCCATTTTCTCTCCTTCCAATCTTTCTTTCAAGTCCTTTACGGACAACTCTTTGAGTTCTTCTTTATTTGATTTCATAGGGAAATGTTTGTTTTACGAGTTTTCGGCATAAGCGTAATCCCTTCTCACTACAAATTTCGTGGTAACGGGCAGTTTTTGTGCCGCGAGGCGCAATGCTTCCTTAGCCACGTCGAAGGGAACGCCCTCGATTTCAAAAATGATTCTGCCCGGTGTAACGGGCGCAACGTATCCTTCGGGGTTACCTTTACCTTTACCCATACGCACTTCGGCGGGTTTCTTCGTGATCGGTTTGTCGGGGAAAATGCGTACCCACACCTGACCTTGGCGTTGCATATAACGTGTTACGGCTACACGCGCGGCTTCGATCTGACGTCCGGTAATCCATTTCGAGTCTAATGATTTTATCCCAAAAGATCCGAAAGCCAGCTGATTCCCGCGCGTGGCATTGCCTTTCATGCGCCCTTTCTGCTGCCTTCTGAATTTTGTCTTCTTCGGTTGTAACATATTCGTCTAATTTCAAGCGTTTTTGTTATTCTTTCTATTTCTCCTCGATCCCCTGCCGTCGTTGTTGCGGTTGTTACCCCCGCGGTTTCCACCGCCGGAATAGCCGCCCTCTTTCGACGAGGTAAACGAAGGCGCGAGATCTTTCTTACCGTAGATTTCGCCACGGCATATCCAGACTTTTATCCCGATCAGGCCGACTTTCGTCAATGCTTCGCCTTGTGCGTAATCAATATCGGCGCGGAAAGTGTGCAGGGGTGTGCGCCCTTCTTTGTACATTTCCGAACGTGCCATTTCGGCGCCGTTCAAACGTCCCGATATTTGGATTTTAATGCCTTCCGCCCCCATTCTCATGGTTGAGGCGATAGCCATTTTGATGGCGCGGCGATATGCAATCTTGCCTTCGACTTGACGGGCTACGTTGTTGGCGACGATAACGGCGTCCAATTCCGGTTTTTTAATCTCGAATATGTTGATTTGCACATCCTTATCGGTTATCTTCTTCAATTCTTCTTTCAGCTTGTCCACTTCCTGTCCGCCTTTGCCGATGATGATGCCTGGGCGGGCGGTGCAGATAGTGATGGTAACGAGCTTCAACGTTCTCTCTATGATGACGCGAGATACACTTGCTTTGGCGAGACGAGCGTTCAAATATTTGCGTATTTTGCTGTCTTCGAGCAAAGTGTCGCCATAATTGTCCCCGCCATACCAATTAGAATCCCATCCCTTGATGATTCCTAAACGATTTGCTATCGGATTTACTTTTTGTCCCATCTGCCTCTACTAATTTTGTTTTTCTTTGTTATATG
>JAISYO010000080.1 GCA_031269865.1 Dysgonamonadaceae bacterium
GCTGAACTTGTTTCAGCATCCCCCGGTTATTTAGGAGGTTGCGGGTCAAGCCCGCAATGACGACTTGCCTGCCCCCGATTGCACCGGGGGTTATTCACGGAATACTCCTACGAGTAATTTCTATCAAATGCACAATCTGCTTTGTTAAAATCCGAGCAGGTTCTAAATTTAATGTTAAAACCGCCAAATTATGCTTTGCCTTCAACAAAAAGTGCCTACCTTTGTCGAATAATACGGGGGTGCCCAACCGACAGGGCTGAGATTATACCCAATGAACCTGATGCGGATAATGCCGACGAAGGGAAAAGGAAAAAGCTCGCAGCCGTATGCCCGAGCTTTATTTTTTGGTATTTTTCTTCACGATTTCCCCTTTTTTGTTTCACAACGTTGCACGAAAACCGCCCCGGAAGGTGCGTTTCCTGCGACACTAATTCTGTAAAAAAATGAAAAAGGTATTTCTTTCTTGCGCGGTGCTGACGCTTTTCGGCACGACTTCTATTTTCGGACAGGCGCAACCCGACAGCGACAGCCTCAAAAACATCAAGCTCGAAGAGGTGGTGGTTTCCGCCACTCGCGCCGGAAAACAAACGCCGATGGCGTACAACGACATTTCGGCGGCCGACATCAAAAAAGCAAACGCGGCTCGCAATCTGCCGCAGGTATTATTGACGCTGCCCTCGTTGGTGGCGACTTCCGAAGACGGGCTTGGCACGGGTTACAGCTCTCTGCGCATCCGGGGAACGGACGCCACGCGCATCAACGTAACGCTCAACGGAATGCCCCTGAACAATCCCGAAAGCCAAGAAGTCTATTGGGTAAACCTGCCCGATCTGTCCAACTCGCTACAAAGCGTGCAGGTGCAACGCGGAATCGGGACATCAACCAATGGCGCGGCGGCTTTCGGCGCAAGCATCTCGATGAAAACATTCGGCGCACGCCCCTCGGCTTACAGCGAAGCGTCCACGAGCATAGGCAGTTACAACACTTATCTATCCACCATCGCCGCCGGAACGGGATTGCTCAAAAACGGACTGTCCTTCGATGCGCGGTACTCGCGTGTGGCGGGCGACGGCTACGTCCGCAACGGAAAAGTGAATCACAAAAACCTCTATTTGTCGGCATCGCACTACACCGATCGACAACTGTTGCAACTGACTTACATCAACGGCATACAGCATACCGGCATCACATGGGAAGGCGTTACCAAAGAGCAGATGCAGGACGAGGAATACGGCAGGCGTTACAACCCTTCCGGCGAATACAGCATAAACGGCGGGAACAGACAGTATTACGACAACGAAACGGACAATTATTATTCCAATATCCTGCAATTCTTGTTCACGCGGGAATTGAACCGCAACTTGTCCGTGAATGCAAACCTGAGCTACAATCACGGTTACGGATATTACGAGAATTGGAAATCCAACCAAAAATTCAAAAGCAAATTCGGCTTTGAACCGCAGGTTGTCGATGGCGTTACCTACACCGCAAGCGACGTGGTGCGCCGTAAATTGATGGAAAACGATTTTTACGTGGCAAACCTTTCGTTCAAATACGAAAAAGACGCCTTGCAGGTTCAGTCCGGCGCATTGTTCAGCTATTTCGACGGCAGCCATTTCGGAACGCTTCCGTGGGTAAGGCACAACGAGAACATCTCGCCCGATGCCAGATGGTACGACAACACGGGCGCGAAAAACGAAATCAGCGTTTTTGCGAAAGCCCAATACAGCATCAACGAGGCGCTGTCGGTTTACGGCGACGTGCAGGGGCGTTTTATCCGCTACAAACTGACAGGGATAGACGACGATTTCGCGGATTTGGCAAGCAAATACGACTACAAATTCTTCAACCCGAAAATGGGCTTGTTTTACAACATCGACACCCACAACTCGGCGTATGCCTCTATCGCCATCGGCAACCGCGAACCCTTGCGCACCGATTTGAAAGACTCAAAGAAAAACGGCGAAAACGCCAAAGTCAAGCCCGAACGGCTATTCGATTACGAATTGGGCTACAAATACGATTGCAACGGAACGCGCCTCGGCGTAAATCTGTATTATATGGCTTACGACAACCAATTGGTGCAAACCGGAAAATTGACTGACACCGGCTACAAACTGATGGAAAACGTGAAAGACAGCTATCGTGCAGGCGTAGAATTGGAAGCCGGAATCCCCATTCTGCAAGACAAATTGCGATTCGACGCCAACGCAACGTTCAGCCGCAACAAAATAAAAAAATACACGGCGTATTACGACGTGATTGATGCCTCGTGGGACGTTGTAGGGCAAATCTCGGAAGATTTCAAATCCACCGGCATATCGTTTGCGCCATCGGCAATCGCCGCGGGAATCTTCTCTTGCCAACCGACAGCCAACCTGAGCCTGCAACTCATCGGGAAATACGTCGGAAGGCAGTATTTGGACAACACTTCGGACAAAGACAAAAGCCTCGATCCCTTTTTCATGAGCAATTTCGCCCTTTCCTACGCCTTCAAACCCACGGATTGGGGCGCAATCAGCCTCGACTTTTTCGCGAACAACCTTTTCAACGAGAAATACGAGAGCAACGGTTACGCAAGCACGACGGTTACAGACGGCGCACCCGACAAAAAGGAAAACTACGTCGCCTATTTTCCTCAGGCAACGCGCAATTATATGGCTCGCCTGACGATAAAGTTTTAGAAGCTGTTTAAATTTTAACGAAATGTTTTATTAAAAGTATTCTCAGCTGCTTAAGAAATGGACACCATAGAAATCATCGGCGCCGTCATCGGACTGCTCTATCTGTATTTTGAATACAAAGCCGACAAATGGCTTTGGCTCGTGGGCATACTGATGCCGTTGATATACGTCTATATCTTTTTCCACGCCAAATTTTACGCCTATATGGGCATCAACGTCTATTATTTCTTCGCCTCGGTTTACGGTTGGATCAAATGGACGAGGACGGCAGGGAACGAAGTCGAAACACCCATTTTGCACACCCCCGAACAGAAAATAATTCCCTTGGCGGCTGTTTTCTCCCTCATTTTCATGCTTATAACCTATATCCTCATCTACTACACCGACAGCCCGGTAGCCATCGGCGACAGCTTTACCACGGCGTTGAGCATCGTCGCTATGTGGATGCTCGCAAACAAATACATCGAGCAATGGTGGCTGCTCATCGTGGTAAACGCGGCGTCCTGCGGATTATTTTTTTTGCAGGGCTTAAATTATACCGCATTGCTGTACCTCATTTACGGCATCGTGTCATTTTTCGGGTACTTCAAATGGAAAAGGCTGATGGAAAAGAGGAATTGAGAAGGGTTAAAGATGACGTGAGGGAAAATTTCAGAAATTTTCCCTCACGTCATCTTTAACCTTATTATAAAAACCCGCTTTTTTCCAATAGCGCAAGCGCCTCAATCAGCATACAACCGCTGGTTTGTCCCCGAAGAAATGAATCTTTGGGCTTAAAATACCAACCGTAATTGTATATCAGAATGTCATCTCCGGTTGTCGCAGTAGCGTAAGCCATCAAGGCTTTTGCATTGTATTCGATGAATTGGATGTACTTGTTCCGCTTGTCCGACGGCAAATCGGGATTCATGATCAATCGGGTAAAATAGCGGATAAAGATGCCCTTAAAGAGATTCACGTCGTTATCCGGTTGCTCTGCCCAATCGCTCAATATTTGGTTCGTTGGCGTCTTGACAGACAGGTTCGCCAACGTCCAGTCGGCTGTTCTGATGGCATCTTCCAGATAATGAGACTCATTCGTTACGTCGTACAACTCCATCGCCGAACCCAAAAAAGTTCCGGTGTTGTACGTCCACGCGCCCGATTTATTTTCCATATCATCGTAAACGGCTCCGGTGGCGGGATCGTGCTTTTTCTCTCTCATCCATTCGTACATCCTTTTTGCCCATTGCAAGTCGTCCAATTCATCGATAGTTCCGTCGCCCGTCCCGTATTTTACCCATCTTCGGATGGCGATTAATGTCGCCGGGCCGGTAGAAGGCACGCCGGGACCATTGGGAGGATCGGTTCTCCATTTAATTCCTCCGTTCTCGTTGTCCCATCCTTCCAATATCCAGTGCCATAAATCACGCGCCGAATTTTCGTAACGCGAATCGTTCGTCGCCTCAAAAGCGCGAAGATGCGCCAAACCGTGCCAACCCATATCGTCGTAGTACGAGTTTTTGAATTTATTGCCGTTTTTCGCCTTCACACCCTCGTAAAAGTTATAGATAATATCCTTATACTTGTTGTCCCCACTTCGCAAGTAGGCGTCAATAATCACGTCGACGGCGTGTGCCTCCGGCCAATAGTCATACTGGTTGATTGTTCCGGTGGTGCTGTTGTTGAAGTGTCTTTTTGTTGTGTTCCAATAGCCCTTCACAAAATCGGAAGTGCTTTTTTCCGCCATAGTCGCCCACGACGAGCCTACACCGCTTAAATCCTCATTAACCGCAACAATGCTGTGTGTATAATTCGACAGGTTTGCCTCAACATCAGCCCATTTCTCTTTCAGGTTGCTTGAATATCCAAAAACGCCACTCCATAGCTGACTGCCCTGATCGGTAATCACAACCTCTTTCATTGCCGTTGAGCCATCGGATACTTTTTCCAAAAATTTATCCACGCCGCCTTCCGTCATCTTGAATTTATACCGCACTTCATCTCCCCACGCTTCTTTCGTAAAGTAAATCAGGCAGGTACCCTTCCATTTGCCACGTCCTTCGTAATCCAGTTTTATTGCTCTTGATCGAATGCAGTAGAACAACGATACGTCTGTAATCTCATTCATTTCCACCGATTTGGACGAAATATCAACCCGAATGCGGTAAACTCCTGTTTTCCCAATTTTTGTGCCCGTGGCATCTTCAACCAATTTATTGCTCTTGACGGAAAACGAGCGTATGTTGTCGCCGTCGATTTTGTTTACAAATTTGAAAGACTGCCCGATCGTCAGTTTTGAAAACACATAAAATTCATTGTCCGAAACTTTTGTGAATTGCATCGCATCGGATAGGTTTTCCCCGTATTCGCTGCCGCTTCCAGTCAGGTACAATTTTGTGATTAGCAAATTATTTTCGGCGCGTTTGATGATGATCCTGCCAATATCCCTCGATATGGCGGATACCGAACCGGAATAGGCACGCACCGTCCACCGGATGGCAGCTTGTCCCCCTTCTTCAATTCCGGCTTTGGCGGCAATTTCATCAAGCGTGGCACGACTGATGTTTACGCTATTGTTTGTGGCTGTAATCGTATGTATTGGGCTGGAAGACGTCCCGTTATCTTTGAAAAACAAGATTTCATACTTTGTTACCGTGCCTCCGCTTACCTCCGCGCTCTGCCATTCGAATTTTTCTTCGGATTTCAAGTTGTCCGAAAGATCGATAACGCTGTTGTTGGTCGGCGAAAGCAGTTTTTTCACGGCATTTACCGTTACGGTATTATCCAGTTCATCTTCAATCGCCGGATCGGAACAGGACACGAGAACGCCCCATGCCACAAATGAAAACAGAAAATAAAAAAAGTTTTTCATACGTTTTAAAATTAATGATGTAATGAATAAATCAGTATGAGGCTGTCCCAAAATTGGCTTTTTGGACAGCCTCATTCAGAAACAGTTTTTCAATTTCCATTCCCGAAAACCTACCATTCAACGGCAAATTCCTCGTCGTCGATCAGCGTATTTATGTTCCGTTGCATCGACATCGTACCTTTAACCGTATATTTGGTTGTCAGTCCAGGTGTTTCGAGCGCGTCTTCAAAGGTGTATTGCATACTGATGGTGGTGGTTCTCCTCAACAAAGTCGGGCGGGAAGAGTCCATAATATCCACGATCTGATAGGTCGGTTGTCCAACAACCTGAAAATTAATCATATTTGGATAAGCCGCTTCGAGGGACACCGTTCCTGTACTTTCGGTATCGGCTGTGAAGGTGGCGATAACCTTGAAGTATTTGCGATCCTTGCGTTCCTCCTTCGTTACCCCCGCGTAAAAGAAAATCGAATTTTCGTCCACGACGTAGGATTCACGATTGTTCACAATGATCGGGTTGGTACTCGTTGCCGTATAAACCGATAAATTGGTTGAGCCGTAAGTTCCCGAATAATCGTTGAAAGGGGTTATCCACAACAAGGCATTGTTGTAATTCTTGCGGGGATGCGCTTGGTAATTGTAGGAAGGATCGTCTTCGATAACGAGGGGAAGAATCCATCTATCCACCAAATCCAAGTTTTTCAGTTTCAGCTGAATATCCAACAGTCCGGATTGCACCCCCTTAGGGATGTGAACCACTGGTTCGGGAATGCTATAAAACGATTTATCCAACAGCCTAAAATACAAGTCAATGCGATTGTAGTAATGCTCTTTGTTGTATATTTCCAATGTGTCGGGATCCAATACGATGTGTATGTCCCTGTCCTTCACATTGGCTGTCGTCCCCGAAATGGTAACGGGCAATCGGTAGAGCGTCGCCTTGT
Source organism: Dysgonamonadaceae bacterium (assembly GCA_031269865.1). Lineage (GTDB taxonomy): Bacteria > Bacteroidota > Bacteroidia > Bacteroidales > Dysgonomonadaceae > JAISUH01. The sequence goes on from JAISYO010000080.1 coordinate 6,482, forward strand.
CGCCTTTGTATTTCACTCTGATTTGGGTAACGGTGCTACCCGCAGGGGCTTTCAAACAGGCATATTGCGTATATTGCTCTTCTTTCCATTCATCGTTGCATGAACTGCACATCATCAGGACAGCTAAAATGCCACCCCATAAGTAGTTGATATTTTTCATTTGTGTCATTTTTATCTATTAATAACCATTTAACCATCCCGGATTTTGAGTCAGGCGAATATTTTTCAGCAACTCGTCCCTGTGTATGGGCCAAAAATACGTTTTTTCCGCAAAACAGGTGCGCACGCTTGTGATTTCCACAGGCATGTGGAACTGTTCTTGTTCGGTTGTCGTCATCAGGGTGTTGCAGCCGTAAAGGGGCAATGCTTCTTCTTCCGGCGCGTCTTTCCAGCGGCGCAAGTCGAAATAACGGTGTCCTTCGCCCATCAGTTCGACTTGGCGTTCGCGTTTCAATTTTTTTCGGAACGCGCTTGCATCGTCATAAACATCAGCGGTATAATCGGGTACTCCGGCGCGGATGCGGATAGGCTGTATGCCTTTTTTCAATTCGTTTACGTTCCGGCTGACAGAATGTGTTTTTGTTCCGTCCCACGAGGCGATTTGATGCGTTGCTTTCAATTCATTCAGGGCTTCGGCATAAATCAACAATACTTCCGCATAACGGATGGCGGGATCTGCCTTTTTCGTGATGTGCGAAGTAGCCCCGTCCGCATTTTTATCGTCGTTCGTGTCGGAGGGGCGAACAAATTTCTTCACGCCTATCCCGGTAAGCAGCCAGTTCCCCGAATTGCTTTGCCCTTCGACACCGCCGCGATAATACCAGCAAGTATAAGGTCCCCGGTTAATGACGTCTGTCGCGCTAAGCAAATTCCACACCGCACCGTTGTATGCAACCGAGGCGTAGAAACGCGGTTCGCGATCGGCATATTGAAGTGAAACGTCTTTTACCAAAGGCAGATACCTCTTTGCGCTGACGTCGGCAGCCGTAACAAAACCTGTCGTCCGCGCACTGCCGTCGCCTCTGCCTATTTCCATGTCTTTGCCCGGAGCATCGCTTCCGTCTATCATGTAATACGCATCGCATTGTTTTTGCGACAGGCAGGTACGGTTAAATCCGTCAGCCTTGATCGGGAGTTGTTCCAACACCATTTTGTTGATGCCCGAAGTGGACTGGTTCTGTCCGCGGGTAAAAATCAATTCCGGATTTCCTGTCGCGCCCAGTTCCCCGTTGAAGATGGAACGGTAGGATTCAAAAGGATCAATATCGGCATAGCCTTCGGGCCAGTCTTTTAGCGAAAAATTGCCGTCGTTGTATGGGGTAATCGTCGCGGGATAAGCAACATCGCCATTATCACGCACATAAGCCACATACAGTTGATAGACGTTCAAATCCATCACGTCTTTTGCGGCGGCGGCGGCTTTCGCCCATTTCGTTTCGTCATAGCTTTCCGAAAGCAGCCTGTTGCCCTTGTCGTCCACCAACTGCGTGGCATACGCATCTGTGTTGCCGTTCATCAATGGGCTTGCCGCATACAAAAGGACTTTCGCCCTGACACTCAACGCCGCTCCGCGGGTAGGACGGCTGATGGACAGCAACTCCCGGTACAAAGGCAAATCTTTGGCGGCGAGAAGCATTTCTGAAACGATGTAATCCACACATTCGTCGTAGGTGTTGCGCGGAATGGACAAGGCTTCGTAACTGTCGGTATAATCCAATCCTTTCTCCGGCAAGAGGGGCACCGGTCCGTATTTTTGCAATAATTTCCAATAGTAGAATGCCCTGACGAAACGCGCTTGCGCTTTGTAATCAGCCGCTTCCTCCTCGGTTATTTCCTCGCAGGGATGCACATTTTCCACAAAGATGGACGCCTGCCGGATAGCCCGATACGCTTCCTGCCAAGAACCTTGATAGGATTCCTCGCCGTAGGTTACTTCCCTGATTCCTTTATAATTGGGATGGTACATATCATCGCTGAAAGCAAAGGGCCAGTTCCCGATTCCCACATCCCCGTTGTCGTTAGCCAACGAAGAATAGGCGTTTGCTAACCATTCTTCCACATAATCTTCTTTCAAGAAAATGGTTTCGAGTGTCAAAATTTCCTTGATTTCTTTGTTCACATCCAAAAAATCGCTACACGCGGCGAAGGTGGAAACAATCGCGACGGTGGCTAATATAATCAATTTCTTTTTCATTTTTGTATCCTTTTTATAAGTTAATGGTTAGTCCAACGGTATAAGACTTCGTGAGGGGGTATCCTCCTCCGTCGGTGCTCCCGGCTTCCGGATCCCATAATTTAAACTCTGAGAAAGTCAGTACATTCGTCCCGATAAAGAACAGCCTCATTTTATTCACATTGAATTTATTGATGAAATTTTTAGGAAGGCTGTAACCCATTTCAAGCGTTTTCAAACGCAGATAGGAAGCGTCGCGCAACCAAAACGTGGACGACTGTCGGTTGTTTCCGCTCACGTTTTCATACTCCAAGCGCGGATAAGTCGCATTGGGGTTTTCGGTGGCAGGATCGCCCGATATGTCTTGCGAAATCCAACGGTTGGCAACCACATCCTTCAACACATTCCCCCATTGTCCACGAGAGAACGGGTGGGCGATGCCGCCCGCAAGGAAGAAATGCGATTTTCCGGCACCTTGGAAATGGATGTTGAAATCCACGCCTTTCCACTGCGCCGATGCGCCCGCGCCGTAGATCAGATTGGGCTGCGCCGTCGCGCCGATGGCAACTACGTCTTCCGCACCGATCACGCCGTTTCCGTTCACATCTTTGTACTTGATGTCGCCGGGCCAAACCTTTCCCCACGACGTTTGATCGGGGCTGTTGCGAATGTCTTCCCAATCCTTGAACAGTCCGAGGGCGATGTATCCCTTCCTCTGGTTTACCCGCAAGCCTTTATCATACTGATAAGGGAAGTTCTTGAATCCTTCGTCCCTTTCCAATATTTCGTTTTTGCTGAACGTGGCATTGCCGCGTAACGTGATGTTTACGTTGCCTATTTTTTGTTTGAAGGCGAAGTTGCCGTCCGCCCCTTGCGACAGCACGCTGCCGACATTGGCTTTGGGGTTGTCGCCGGGGTTCAACCCCACAATCCAAGGCAGCGAAGTACGGGACATGAAAATGCCCTCGCGCTTTTCGTTGAAATAATCCGCCGTGATGCTGAATTTATCCCCGAAGATGGAAACGTCGATACCGGCGTCGTGCTTCGTGGCAATTTCCCAAGTGATGCCGGTAGAGGCAACCGCGCTGTACGACATTCCGCCGTATGTACGGCTGAAATCGAAATCCGCCCATTGATAGCCTGACATCCCTTCACTGATGGTGTATAAATAGGGAAAGCGCGTTCCCACATTGTCATTCCCAACCCGTCCCCATGAGTAACGCAGTTTGAGCATTTCCATCCATTCCCATCTCTTTTTGATAAGAGGCTCTTCCGAGATATTCCATGCGAAAGAAACAGCCGGGAAGAATCCGAACTGATTGCCTTTGGCAAAATTCTCGGAACCGGTGTATCCGAAGTTGAAGTTGGCATAATAACGGCGCTTCCAATCGTAGGTAAAACGTCCTGCAAAGCCTTGGTGGCGATAGGGAACGCTATTTTTCAAGTCGGTTCCGAGATTATAGGTTTGCACCTTCGAATCCTGATTGTATTTCAGCGTCACTCCGGTATGATGATCGCCAAAGCCGCGGTTATAGTGCAGTTCCGCTTCCAAAAACTCCCGGCGGTCGCCTGTCCCCGTCCCCGGAATCTGCGTCAGCAACTGCTCTGCGTTCACTCGCCTAAAAACGATTTCCCCATTGTCGTCGCGAAAACGTTCGGCAGTCCAACGTTCCGGCTGCCTTATTTTTTGTATGGAGTTGTTGTTGTTGGTGTCGTAACCCAATCGTCCGATAAATTTCAAGCCCTTGGTAATGAAATCGAAATTCTGTTCCAAGGTTACGTTGGTTTGCACTTCGTTCGTCCAACTCTGTCGGTATCCGGTTTGCGTAGCCGCCACCCACGGATTGTCGCGTATATCACTGACATTGAAGCCGGGGTAATAACCGTTGGAATAAACCACAGGCATCTGCACCGGGTTTTGCCCGGTAAGGCTGTTCCAGATTACGGACGTGCCTTTGCCCGAATCGTTTACCTTTTTCAACATTCCGGAAATGCCGATGCGCAACAAAGTCGTTTGCGTAAGATCCATATCCCCGTTCATGCGGTAATTGTAGCGGCGGGCATTGGCGTTCGTGTTGTATATTTTTGCGAGTTCATCGTCCGTTTTGTACATACCCTGATCTTCCACGTAGCTGACGGATACGAAATAACGCGCCCTTGCCCCGCCTCCATCTAAATTCACGTTGGCACGGTAGCCCATGGCTCCATCGCGCAGAATAACATCCGCCCAATCGACACTTGGGTATAAATCGGGATCTAATCCGTATTTGATGGCTAATAATTCGTCTTCTTCATACACCGGGGGTTGATTGCGGGTAATACGCGCCTCGTTCAACATAGTGGCGTATTCGTATCCATTGGCGTACTCCGGCACTTTGATTAATTGGTTGTAAATCGTTTCAACCTTCCCATTGATGTTGATTTTCGTTGACTTTCCGTGCTTCGTCGTTACCAGCACCACGCCATTCGCCCCACGAGAACCGTATATCGCGGTTTCGGAAGCGTCTTTCAGCACCTGAAACGACTCCACGTCCTCAATGTTTATGTCGTAGAGGCTACGCTCGAAACCATCCACCAAAACCAACGCGCTTGTGCTTGCCCCGAAGGTAGATATACCCCGGATCCAAAATTCAGAGGTGTTCTGCCCCGGCTGTCCGCTCCGTTGCCACGCCATCACGCCGGCAACATTACCTGCCAAGGCGTTGGTAATGCTCGCCGACGGGTTGGATTTCAACACTTCCACATCCGCGGCGGTAACGGCGCCCGTCAGGTTTATCTTTTTCTGTGCACCCGTACCCGTGATAACCACTTCGTCCAGCACGCTGGCTTCCGCTTCTGTCAAGACGACGTTGATAACCGTTTCCTTTTGCACGACGACTTCCTCGGTTTTGAAACCAATATAACTGAAAAGAAGTTTGTTATACGGCTCTACCTTTATTTTGTAACGTCCGTTCATGTCCGTTATCGCACCCAGTCCGGGAATGTCTTTTACCACCACGTTAGCACCAACCAAAGGTTCGTTTTTGTCATCGGTTACTACCCCGGTTATCTCGATGGTTTTGTTGTTTTGGGCAAATCCGTTTGAGGTCGCAAACGAAGAAAACAGGACACATAAAACTAATAAATATTTCATAATTATTTTATATTAAGCAAGTTATATATTATTCATCCATCTCGATCATACGGATACGCGAATTGTTTGCGTCCCCGATATAGAACGTCTTGTTTTCCTCGTCATACGTGATTCCCACCGGTTGATTGAAACGCGCCTCCTTCAATAAATCGCCGTCGATGTATCCGTAAGGATTGCTGTTCACGCCTGTGCTTCCGCGCCCGGCAAAGGTAAACACGAAACCTTCGGGGGTTAAATAGCGGATGCAGTGGCTGTTTTGATCGGCGAAATAAAAATCGTAAATGTCCGATTTCCCTTCTTTCACGTATGTTTCATTTTTCACGAAACAACCCTGCATCGGGTTTCCCAAGCGGGCGTTAGTGCCTTGTCCGTCTTGCCATCCCTCCGATCCGTTTCCCGCAAAAGTGTTGGCGACTTTCAGGGTTTTATTGTCCCAGTCGTATTCCGCTTTATAAATGTATTTCTTGTTCGGAACCGTAAAGTAGGCGTAATCGCCCGACGGATGGAAGAATATAAAAAATTGGCAGTCCCTTGTCTGTATGGGATAAAGAGTTTCGGATGTATTCGTACCAAAGTCATAGCGAAAGAGGTTTCCGTTATCGCGGCAATTATAATACAATTCCCCATTGATGGGGTGAATGGTGCAGGTGTTGTTGCGCTGCATCCAAACGAGGTTTTGCGGTCTTTTGAACCCGTTTTGCCGGGTTACATAGGATACTGCCAAGCCATTTGCCACGTTTCTTTCGTTGGCGATCAACAACGTGTCGGCACTCCGCGTAAACGTGAGCTGCCGGATGTTGTCCCAGCCACCTTGTCCCCTCGTGAGTACCGTCGTAACCGTGTTTGTTTCAAAATCCAACAGGCGGATCGAAAGCCCCATCCCGTCGATCATATAGATATGCTTCTTGTTCTTCGGATCCACCACCAAATTGCGGGGACCTTCAAAACCGCAGTCCGCAAACGCGCCATCTTTCACTTCCTTAGTCCCTGTCGGGCTGATGTAGCCCGCAACGGTGGACACGATAGTTTTGCTTTCGTACTGAAATTTCCCCGGCGCGGTTGCGTTCGCGCTTTCGCCTATGGTAACTTCGATGGTGCCTCCAACCGCACGTTTGGGAACGAGGCAATAGATGATTTCCCCATCGCTACCCACCACTTTCGCCGGAAGGCCTCCTATGGTTACGGAAATCTGCGAAACATCGTTACCAAAGTTTTTCCCATAGATGTACAGACGTGTTTTGAACGAGCCGTTCTTGGGCGAGAACTCCGTAATCTCTACCGGCTGGCTAGGATCAAAAGCACCCGTCGTGTCTTCTGCATTGTCTTTGCAAGCACTCATACAAAGCATAAACAACCCTGAAAGCACCCATGCAGACAATTGGTGTTTCATTCTCCTTTGTTTTCTCATAGCTTCAATAAATATTTAATTATTAATTATTAATCCAAAAGATCATGGGCTGTGTTCGTACACAGTATAATGATGCGCAAATATAAGTACATATATGCAAATATCAAAAATGATTTATATTAAATTTGCCGTTATTTAATATATATTAATTTACCCCCCCCCATTTTTATTTTATTAACAATCTGATCTGCAAATTCATCTTTCTGCCAAAGAATTTCAGAAACAGTTTCTGAATTAATTCTTCCGCAACGGCATGCCGTGTGAGTACACAAACGCCACAAAAACCCTTTCAATGCGCGAATTTTGTCAAAAATTGCAGTGTTTTGCGTTTCTTTGCTACGGTTTTGGTCTTTTTTGGGCATCTTTTCCACTTTTCCCTTTTGATTTAGCCCGCTAAACCTGCAAGGAAAAAGTGGAAAATCTACCTCAAAATAATTGAGCAATAAAATTTAAACAGTTTCTAAATTCACTCCCGAAAACCTACCATTCAACGGCAAATTCCTCGTCGTCGATCAGCGTGTTTATATTCCGCGACATAAATTGAAAGGTCATCGCGAAAGACACGCGGACGCTATTTTATCTCATAAGTTTTCGGCAACCCGTTTACTTCATCGAGACCGTTTTTCGGCTGGAAAGTCGAAACTACCGTTACGATTGTTCCGGATTGGGCTGCGATTGCCGTTTCGGTATCGCTGTTTTCCACTTTAACTACTTTTTCTTCCCCCGACGTATCGGTGTAAGTTATGGTAGTGTAGAGCATCGTTTCCGTTTCGATAACGCCCCATACGATTTTGGACGGCGCGACAGACGTTATAGTACGGTTAATTTGGTTGCGGACATAAGTGTCGCCGTAAACGTTTACGGTTATTTCGCTGAACGTAGCATCGACGGATCGATGTCCGAAATTATCTCTTGTAATAAACTTAAACACGTATGAGCCTTCGGCTACGGGAATAATCGTTTCGTGGGCTGACGGCTCATTAACTGAGCGTGAAATGTCCACTACAAGAGAATCTTTGTTGTCGTTCCAAAAGATAACCGTTTTCGTGATGCGCGGATCGGAGTTGAGAAACCATTGCACCCACGTGCGTTTGTAGCCTGCTTTGGCTTTTACGGAATCGACAACACCGGTATAAACTGCTTCGCCGCGATCAAGATATTCCTGATGAATGCTGTACATATCGTCGCAGCCGGTCAGGTACAAAACGCTCAATCCACAAACAAAGAGCGATATAAATACTAATTTTTTCATACTTTTCATCGTTTTAATTGTCAATAAAATCATCGCCGTAGAACGTCATCTCGTTGATATGCAAGGCTGCGGAGTTAGCCCACGTAGCGATAACAACAAAGCGGACGTATTTAATCTTGTTGGATTCGAGCGGCACTTCAAAGTTGAAGCCTGCGTCCCACACAGCCTTGTCGAGTTCGTTATACTGGCTGCCGGACAGTCCTGAGGGTTTTACGACTTCGTAATCGCCGAGAAATTCCCAATCGGCTTTCCAATCGTCGCTACGCCAGTAATCCTGATTGGTCTTGTCGTATTTGAGTTCGGTAGTAGCATAAACTTGGAAATAGCGCGGATTATGCTGTCCGTAATAGTACGATTCGCGCCTCGGATACATTACGAAGCGGCTCAACTTGGCTTCGACATCGTTACCGAAGCAGATAGTGAACTTTTGGGGCGGGGTACTGTCGCCCATACCCGGATCGGTATGCCAGATGACGTCGATATTATCGTCCCAAATGTTTGCCAGCGGTCTGCCGGTACGTACCGTGGTATTATCCCCGGGCAATCCTACTTCAAAGAATTTCTTTTTATCGAGCTTTTCCTCATAGAACGGTGTTGCCATCGCTACGAGAGTATCCGACATATTGCCCCACTTATCGCGCAGATAGATGCCCCATTTACGTTCCGTGGTATCGAATCCGCGAAGCGAAAACTTACCGGCTTCCGCGTTACTGAAAGTCATCTCATGGTCTTGAAGAACGCCCAGCGAATCTTCTACCATAAACGAAAAGCGTATTTCGGTCATTGTCGGATTATCCCACAGGGCAGTGATACCGCCGAAGTCGGGCAGGACGGATATGGACGAAAGAACGGAATAAATGGGCGGGGTTTGAGGCGTAAAGGAACGCACTACCGGCGCGGAGGTATTCTCGCTATGATCAACCATATAGAGGGTAATTTCAATGGGATCGGTGCTACCCAAGCCTTCAACAATGACGTAGTTGTTGTAAATCGACGAGCGCACGACACGTTTTTCGCCTTTAAACATATATTCGCCACGGACATACGATATATCGGTTTCATTGGGGGGCGTGAAATAGATTTTTGCCCCGCCGGGAATGCTTTCCACTCCCGTGATACTGAGTGCAGAAGGTGGGACATTGTCGGTCGGCACAGGCTCGAATTTCGACTCTGAGCAACCCAGCATCAATATCACACATAAAAGAAAATAATAATTTGTTCTCATATTTCTTGAATTTTAAAATTGATCATTTTTACCAGCCCGGATTTTGCACCAGATTGGAGTTTACAATTAACGAACTCAACTTAATGGGCCACAGATAATGTTTCAGATTATACGTGCGGTTGTCCAAATAAGTGATGACGTTGTAATACGACACGTCGGAAGTACCTTGATAATTCCACCCGCGTATCGGTTCGGTAAAATACTGCGCGGCATCTTTCCAACGGCGTAGATCCCAGAAGCGCTCGCCCTCGAACGACAGTTCTATCATACGCTCGCGTTTGATGATTTCCCGCATTCCGTCCTTCGTGTTGGGTTTGTTCCGGTACTCCGGCGAGGCATTGGCGTAAGCATCTTTGACGGCGGGAATACCAGCGCGAGTGCGGATAGCGTCGAGATAGGCATAAACGGGATCAGAAGGTCCATCTACTTCGTTAAGAGCCTCGGCATAAAGCAAATACAAGTCAGCCAAACGGATAACGGGCATCGAATAGCGACGGGGCGTAGAGTAAGTCGGTCCTGCCGCAATCTCAAACGGAACCAATTTCTTCACGTAATAGCCGGTAGAGATATGGTAGCTTTCCACCTTGTAACCCTGCGCTTCGGCACTGCGGTTTTTGATGGTTATCGGGTTAATCGTCTGGCTGGTGGCAAACAGAGCGCGATCGAACGACAAGAAAGCGTAGAAGCGCGGTTCGCGGTAGAAATTCATCCTAGCCGTTATCTCGTTGGCGGCAACATAGTCGGAATGCCAAGTAGCGAGGGCGCCTTCAACTTTTTGCTTTTCATAGCGTCCGTTGAAATCCCAGTTGGGATCCTCGGTAATAGGCAATCCGTTGCTGGTATAGAACTGTTCCACTACGTTGAGGGTGGCGCACACTTCGGATACCGCCGCCGCGCCCTCGTTGTAGAACTGCGGGCAGCAGTAACGTTGCATCTCGTCCGAATTGTTGGTGCAGCCCCAAATAATTTCATCGTTGAAACGATCCGTGATGGGTCCTCTCAAAGCGTAGTCCAATTTGCGGTTAGCAGAAAAATTAGCCGCATTACCCGGCGGACTGTACTCGTAAAGGCGGTGTCCTGCATATTCGGCGATGTCGATAGCCTCTTTGACGGCATCGGCGGCGCGTTTCCATTTGGCAGGATCGGAGGTGGCAGAATAGAGGTGGACGCCACGATTATCAACGAAATCGGAGTAGTCGCTGTTGCCGTTGTTGAACGGACTGGCAGCCCATATCAACACCTTGGCTTTGATAGCTGCCGCAATCGACTGGGTAATGCGCCCCGTCTGCGTCGTCGGATCTTCTATTTCTTCCATCAGATCGGGATAAGCCTCGTCGATGAGCGAAACGATATACTCGGTAACTTCATCTACCGGTTCGCGATAAACGCGGGTTTCGGCAGGCGCGGCGGTAATGTCGATATTTTCCTTTACGATGGGTATCGGTCCGTAGAGCTGCATCAGGAAAAAATGAATATAAGCCTTTACGACTTTGACTTCCGCCATCCAGTATTTCCTCTCATAATCTTCGAGATCAGGCACTTTGTGAATGTTATCGAGGAAGATGTTGCAGTCGCGCAAACCGATAAACATATTTTTGCCATCGCGTGCACCGTCCCAATAGTTCTGAATGGGATCGTTCTGAGTTTGCTGCCCGCGTGCGATTTTCGAGCCGGAACGCTCGCGAATGCCGCTGTTGTCGATGTTCCAGAAGAACTCGTCGCCGCCCACGTTTGCCGGATAGGTAAAGAGGTTGGCAAAGTTAGGCAGATAGTTATAACACGAAAAGAAGAACTTTTCGGAGTTAATGCGGGTGGAAAAGGCATTGTCCATCGTTGCCGTTCCTTCCGGTACAACGTCCAAATAATCGCAACGGGAAAATGCCAGCGCCGCGAAAATTGTCACAATAACTATTTTGATATTTTTTTTCATAACATTAAGCATTAAAAATCAGCATTTATACCTATATTGATCACTCTTTGAAGCGGATAGGCAAGTCCGTTGCCGGCTTGCTCGACGTCCCACATTTTAAATTTGGATAACACAAACAGGTTGCTGCCCGACAGGTATATCCTTAAATTTTTCAGCATAAACGGTTTGATGAGTTTATCCGGGAAAGTATAACCGGCTTCAAAGTTTTTGAGGCGCATAAACGAGCCGTCGCGCATCCACCACGTACTCGTTACAGAGTTGTTGGCTATGCGGGTGTCGGAAAGGCGGGGCCACTGGGCGTAGATATTGCGGTTGTTTTCCGACCAGTGATCGTCAGCCCAATATTGCAACAGGGCGCGGTTGGTTGTCCATCCGGCAAGGGGTCCGCTTGTATCGGAATTCTGAACGAAAGGTGCCGTAGCGAAGGGATCGATAAAGAAGGACGACCGCCCCGAACCTTGGAAGAAGAAACTGAGGTCAACTGCCTTGTAGCCGACAGACAAGCCCCATCCGTAGATGATTTCGGGCGTTGTCGGGTAGCCGATGGGCACTTGGTCGTTTTCGTCTATTACCATATCGCCGTTGATGTCCTTGTATTTGATGTCGCCAGCCATATAGTCTTCAAACTGTTTGGGCGAGTTGCGTACTTCTTCGTCGTCGAGAAACAACCTCTCGGCGATATAGCCGTATCGTTGCGACAGTTTGATGTTTTTGTGCAAACGCCAAGGAGTGTTGGAATAGTCCGGCTCGTCGTAGAGAGTGTAACGGGCTGTTGCATACGTGAAGTTACCGCGTATCGAGCCCCAAAAGTCTTTCGTGAACGATTTGTTGTAATCAACCGAAACGTCGATACCTTTGCCGAAAGCCTTTCCGATGTTGGACAGCGGCGTTGCCTGTAAACCCATCGTGGTGGGCATATAGGAACGGGCTTGCAAGATGTTGCTGCGGTCTTCGGTAAAATAATCCGCCTGTATTTCAAGGTCGTTGAAGAGGTTGAGTTCCACTCCGAGATTGAGCTTGCGGCTTATTTCCCACGTAATGTCCCGGTCTTCGTAGCGCGAAATGGATATACCGTTGCGTGAATATCCAAATTCATCGCCGAAAGTATAGCTGCGGTTCCCATCGTTCATGTTTACTTTCGACAGATAATAGAAGCGTTCGTTATCGTTGCCTATCTGATCGTTACCCACAAGTCCGTAGGTAGCTTTGAGTTTCAGTTTCGAGATAATGCGTGAAAACGGTTGCATAAATTTCTCGTTCGAAATGATATATCCTCCGCCGATTGACGGGAAGAAGCCGAAGCGTTCGTTTTCGGCGAAGCGTTCCGAACCGTTATACCCGAAGTTGAACTCGATAAAATAACGGCTGTCGTACCCATAGGTAAGCCTGCCCGCCAAACCGAGATTCCTATGAGGCATCAGAGTCTGAAAGTCAAAGGTATCGTCGCTACCGACGAGATAGTCGCGCAGGGTATATACCAGCATAGCCGAAGTTGCGTGTTTTTTGTCGAATTCGCGGTTGTATTGCAGAGCGCCTTCGAAATATAAAGAGTTTTCTACTTTTCTGCTCATACCGATCAAATCGAGATAATCTCTACCGGTGTCGGGATTGATTGCCACAAGCATATATTTGCCGGGGTTGAGTATCGACTCGGTAGCGTTATAGAAAAACGGATTGTAGGCGTTACGCATAACGAGTTCGGCAAGGCGATTGACGTTGAACATTCCGCGTACCGACAGCCCCTCGGTCACGAAGTTTAAATCCTGCTTCAACTCAAACTGCGCCAGCATCGACGAGCGTTGGCTCGACTTGTAGCCTTTCAGCATCTCGGCGTAGGGGTTCAGGTAGTTGCCCGAACCGTAATTGCCGAACAAGATATGGCTCGCATACTGCGTCGCTTTGCTGTCGTCCGGCTGATAATAGGGCAGGAAGTAAGTCGGGTTGGAGTTGCGAGCCTTGGTAAAGAGGTCGGAACCACCATCGAGAGGCCCGCTGTAATCGTCGAAGTTTCCGTTCAAACGAACAATGGCTTCCGTCGTCTTCGACAGGTTTACATTGACATTGGAACGCAATACGTAACGGTTCTGGCTGATGTTGTTGTTGAAACTGTTGCGCTTATCGACATTGATGATACCGTTGTCTTTCGAATAGGAAGCGGCGATGTAATAGCGGGCGATAGAACCACCACCGCTGATGTTCAAGTTGTAACGATGGTTGAGCGTGTGGTCGTTGAACAGCATCGACATCCAGTCCACCGCCGGATAAAGCACCGGATCGTAACCTTCTTCCGTCTTGGCTACCTTGATTTCCGAGTAGGGCAGCATAGCCATCGGATCGCGGGTAACAACCGCCTCGTTGTGCAGTTTCATATAGGTAATGGGATCGGCGAGTTTCACGTCCGAAGTGTTTGATGAGTGCGACAATTCCGCACGAAACTGTATCTTGACAGCGCCTTCCTTCCCTTCGCGTGTCGTAACAAGGATAACGCCATTGGCGCCACGCGCACCATAGAGTGCCGTAGCGTTGGCATCTTTCATCACCGAGAAACTTGCGATGTCGTCGAGCGTCAAACGGGCAAGGTCTGCCGTCGTCATCTCAACGCCATCAATCAAGATGAGCGGATCTTTCTTACCCGTTCCGAAAGTCGTAACGCCACGAATAAAGAACTCGGCGTTGTTCTGATCCAACCCCGGTTCGCCGTTTCTCTGGTACGAGATAATACCTGCGATACGTCCCGCGAGCGCCTGCGTTAAGTTGCTCGATGGCAAGCGCATCTCGTCAGGATTGATAGTAGTAATCGAGGCTACAACGCTCTCTTTCTTCATCTTGCCAAAAGCAACGACAGTTACTTCGTCCAACTCGTTTGTCTTTTCTTCAAGCTCGATAGTTATATCGTTCTTGCCTTCGAATGTTATTTCCTTGTCCTGCATTCCGAGAAAAGAAAATACCAGTTTCATTCCAACCGTAACGCCGGTTAATTCAACATTGCCGTTCTCGTCTGCCACCGAACCCTTCGCGCTGTTGGATATTTTCACAACAGCGCCAATCAGCGGTTCGCCGG
>JAISYO010000112.1 GCA_031269865.1 Dysgonamonadaceae bacterium
CGCACCGCATCATCGGCACCGACATATCCCCCAAAGCCATCTCGATTGCCGAAAAAAACGTCAAGAGCGCGGGGCTGGCAAAATACATCGACTTGCAGGTAAAACCTTTCCAGCAATATACCGAGGCTCCCGCCCCAAAAGGCGTGTTGATGAGCAATCCACCTTACGGAGAACGCATTAAGATAGAGGAAATTGAAGCCCTATACGATATGATTGGCGAACGCTTGAAGCACATTTTTATGGGTTACGACGCTTACATTTTGAGCTACAAAAAAGAGTGCTTCGACAAGGTGGGACTGAAACCGTCGAGGCGTTTTCCCCTCTTCAACGGCGCGTTGGAATGTGAAATGCGCGAATACGAAATTTTTGCAGGGAAACTCAATCAACGTCCGAGGGAAGAACGGCGCGAACGCCCCACAAGGGAAGAAAATCGGGAACGACATCCGAGAGAAGAGAAGCGCGAGTATCGCCCACGCGAGGAAAAACGTGAATATCGCCCGAGAGAAGACAGACGAGAGCAACACCCGAAGGAAGACAGACGAGAACGTCCACCAAGAGAGGAAAGGCGCGAGCGTCCCCCAAGGGAAGAACGGATACGCGCCACAAGCAAATCGGGGGAAAAGAAACCGCGCCCACCCTTCAAAGCCAAGGGCGACAAAGGCGACAAGCGTGGCGAAGCCCCGAAAAAACCTTTTTTCGATTCCTACAAAAAGGATTCACAATGAAGATCAATCGTTAAAAACAAGGGAAATGGTTAAACATATCGTATTATTCAAATTGGCAGACAAAGCCGAGGGCAACAGCAAATTGCGCAATGCCGAAATCATCAAAGAGCGGTTGGAAAACCTGAAAAACAGCATTCCGCAAATCCGAAAAATCCATGTCCACATCAACGCGCAGGACGCGCCCGATGGCAATTACGACACGATACTCGACACGGAATTTGACAATATGGACGACGTTAAATCATACGCCGTCCACCCCGATCATTTGAAAGCGGTGGAATTTATCACGAAAGTGCGCGTTTCGCGTGCCGCCATCGACTACGAGTTCTGATAAACGGAAAGGGCAATATCCGAACACACATTAGCACATTCCCCTACACCCTCATCAATTCGCTCATAATTCCGTCGGAAATAAATATGCCGTTGCGCGACAATCTCAACACGCCGTTTTCGAGGGTTAGCAGCCCGGCGTCGATAAACTTTTGGGCGTTGTCCAAGGCGTATTGGCGCAGTTCCTCGCCGAAGAATTTTTCCAAGCGCGACAAATCCACTCCCCAAATGGTTCTCAACCCCGTCAGGATAAACTCGTTGTATCTTTCTTCTTTCGACAGGATTTCCGTTTCGCGACAAGGGCTTCCGCTCGCCATCGCCTCGATATAGGTTTTCAACGAAGCAGGGTTGCACGATCTCGTCTGCCCGATAAAAGAATGCGCCGCGGTACCCAGCCCTATATAATCTTTCCCCTGCCAATACGACGAATTATGGCGCGAGATCCGTCCCTCGCGGGCGAAATTGGATATTTCGTAATGCAGAAACCCCTTTTGTGTCAGGTTTTCAATCAGCATAGCAAACATACGGTTGCTCGTTTCCTCGTCCACCGGATGTACTTTCCCGGCTTCGCGCATCGCATAGAGCCGAGTTTTTTCTTCGTAAATCAAATGGTAAGCCGAAATGTGCGGCACGCCCAAGCCAACCGCCTTATCCATATTGCGTTGCCACACTCCAAGGCTTTGCTGGGGCAAGCCGTACATCAAGTCGATGGACATATTCTCAAACCCAGCGTTTTGACAGGCTTTCACGGCATTTTCGGCTTGTAGGGCGGTGTGCCGCCGACTTAAAAATCGCAATTCGTCATCGTTAAAACTCTGTATGCCAATGCTAATACGGTTGAATGGCAGGGCGCGAAGCTCGCCTATTTTCTCATCGGACAAATCATCGGGGTTCGCTTCCAAGGTAATTTCGGCATCGGGGGCGATTTGAAATTCCGAAAACAAGGTTTCGAAGATTTGCGCCAAATGCCTTTTCTGCAACCTCGACGGCGTACCGCCCCCGAAATAGACGGTTTCCACACGCTTATCCCCCATCTCATTTTTTCGACACGACAGCTCTACGCACAAGGCATTCACAAAAGCGTCCATCCCGCGCTCGTCGGTTCCGGAATAGAAATCGCAATAGATGCAGCGCGTTTTGCAAAACGGGATATGAAGGTAAATGCCAGCCAATTATCTTGCTTCTGTCAGTTGTTTGTATGCGTTGAGGTATTTGCGCAACCGGGCAAATTCGAAATCGGGAATGCTGTCCCAACGGCGAATGTCCATATTGTCCGACAAATCGTTGAGCTTCACGCGAACCGCAAGGGGAATAGGTTTCACGCGAGCCAAATAGTCGTCGTAGCTTTCATTGTCGCGGCGTGTCAAGGCATCTACGGCAAGCAGTATCTCGTCCGAAAAGCCTTCGCGTGCGAGCGCGTCCATCGTCCAAGGGGTGTCTTCCACCACGTCGTGCAAGATGCCCACGATTTTTTCGGGCAGGGTTTGCCCGGCGTTCATCACGCGGAAGGGGTGCTCGATATAGGGGCGACCGTTGTTGGCGTCCAACTGTTCGGCGTGCGCTTCAATCGCAATCAGGATAGCCCTGTTGAGTTGTCCTTTGAGGGGAAGACTTGTTTTTTCCATCGCTTTTTTTTAATTTCTGCGACAAAGGTAGGAAAATTCTCATACAACAGTCGCAGAAAAATAAAAAAGCCTTGTTTCCACAAGCGCCCTTATTCTCAATTCTCAATAAAAAAAACGACGTCCCCCATAAAGAGAGACGACGTTTCTAACATAAAAATCAAAAACTCTAATTCTTTATCCGTTCACTTTCTTCATGTGAACAATCAAGTCGAGCACCTTGTTTGAATAACCCCATTCGTTGTCGTACCAGCTTACAACTTTCACGAAGGTGTCAGTCAGGGCGATACCTGCTTTCTTGTCGAAGATGGAAGTGCGTGCGTCGCCGATGAAGTCCGACGATACCACGTCTTCTTCGGTGTAACCGAGGATACCTTTGAGTTCGCCTTCGGAAGCCGCTTTCATTGCTGCGCAAATTTCATCGTACTTGGCGGGTTTTGCCAGATTGACAGTCAAATCGACAACGGATACGTCCAAAGTCGGAACGCGCATCGACATACCGGTTAGTTTGCCGTTCAGAGCGGGGATAACCTTACCTACCGCCTTTGCTGCGCCGGTAGATGAAGGAATAATGTTGCCCGAAGCTGCGCGTCCGCCACGCCAGTCTTTCGCCGAAGGACCATCAACGGTTTTCTGCGTTGCGGTGGTTGAGTGAACGGTAGTCATCAAGCCATCGGTAATGCCAAATTTGTCGTGCAGAACCTTGGCGATGGGTGCAAGACAGTTCGTTGTGCACGAAGCGTTTGAAACAAACTGAGTGCCTTTTGCGTAAGCATCTAAGTTTACACCGCAGACGAACATCGGGGTGTCGTCTTTCGAGGGTGCCGACATTACCACGTATTTCGCGCCAGCGTCGATATGCCCTTGTGCTTTATCTTTCGAGAGGAACAAGCCGGTGGATTCTACCACGTATTCAGCCCCCACTTCGCCCCATTTCAAATCGGCAGGATTTCTTTCCGCCGTGATGCGAATTGCATTTCCATTAACGACTAATTTACCGTCTTTCACTTCGATTGTGCCTTTGAACGCGCCGTGAATCGTATCGTATTTCAACATATATGCAATGTAATCCACGTCAAGCAAATCGTTGATACCAACAACTTGAATGTCTTTTCTTTCTTGCGCTGCACGAAATACCAAACGTCCGATGCGTCCGAAACCATTAATACCTACTTTAATCATTTTTGTAAAAATTTATTTGTTAAACCAATTCTTGAAATTTTTCTTTATTTATTGGGCTACAAAGATACATTTTTTTTTCGTTTTAGCGAAATTATTCACGTCAAAAATCTTACGGGAAACTGTTTTGAATTTCAGGATGAGTTTCCCTATAAAGTCTTTTAACCATTCTTTTTGCTTTTTCCCGGAATGTCATTTCGCTTTCGATTAACGTTTCCCCGCCAATGTCTTCCCCTGCGCTTCCCCAAACGCCATTGTAGTTATAAAAATACCACAATCCGTAAAAGTCTTTGTATGCGTCATTTACAACACCCGCCAATTTATCGTCGTATAAAAATATCTTTTCGACAGTGATGTCCAAAATTTTATCTTTATCGGCTTCGCTTAGGTTTTCTTTGTTCAGGCGCAATTCTTTTGTTGTGGCAACGAAAGCGTTCAACGGGGTCGTTTTGCCTTCCGATTGCAGCAAATCCTTGATTTTCTTTTGTACGGATACCGAAGAATAATCCTTTTCGGAAAGCGCGTCTTTATTGACAAGAATTTTTGATCCCATCTGCTTAGATTGCAAAACGCCTTTTTCAATACTTACAAAATAGGAATTATGTTTATCGCCTTGGCTGACAAACTCGACCGCTTTTCCGTTCCGAAAGAGAATGCCTGCTTTTTCATCGCTTGCATACCCCGGAGGCATTTTCCGCCCCGCCACCATTTGGCGATATAATTTTTTTCGCGCTTCTTCCGAATAATGAGGGCAGTTGCTATACGGCAAGAAACCCAATCCTTCAACAACGCTTAAACTTTCAGGGCGGGAGTCGCTTATCCCGTTTCTAAACCAACAAATGGAGCCTGCGCTCCCGCCAGCCAAAATGATTCCTTTTTTCAACGCTTTCCCCAACAGAATATCTATTCCCTGCGCTTTCCAAATGCCAAGCATGTTCAAGGTGTTGCCACCCCCAACCACAATGGCGTCGGAATGAAGCAGAATATCTTCAAAAGATTTATTTTTCTCCGAAGAACTAACCCAGACGTTGAGAACTATCGTATCTATTTCCAGCGTATTGCAAACAGCCCCCCAGTATTTAACGTTGTCCCGGTTGTCGGCACTTGCAGTCGGGACATAGCAAATTCGGGGTTTTTCCTTTTGTGTCAAATCGGCAACATATTGAATAAACTTAAAATTGACGTCCCCTCCCCAGACAAAAATGGTTTCATTCGTTTTCCCGCTGTTTTGCTGAGCATCTATACTTTCTGTCGCGAGGACACAAAATGCCAATAACAGCAAGAATATCAATATTCTTTGCTTCATTTGCCAGCCCCCTTCCTCACGAAGGAATGTTTTCGGCTATACATAAAATAAATCACGATGCCGAGCGCCATCCAGATAATCAAGCGTTCCCAACTCTCTTTGGGTAGCGACACCATCATTGCGAAGCAGACAACGATGCCCAAAACAGGAATCGTCGGCACGAGCGGTGTTTTGAATTTTCGCGGCACTTCCGGCATCGTCTTGCGCATAATAATCACGCCGATGCAGACAAGAATGAAGGCGAACAGCGTGCCGATTGAAACCATATGCCCCAAATCGGAAACAGGTACAAATCCGGCAAACAAGCTGACGAAAATCATAAAGAACAAGTTGGTTTTATAGGGGGTGCGGAATTTTGAATGCACGTGCGAAAAAAAGCGGGGCAACAAACCGTCGTGCGACATCGCGTAAAAAACGCGGCTTTGTCCCAAAAGCATCACTAAAATCACGGACGTATATCCTGCCAAAATAGCGATGATTATGCCGTCTTGCAGCCATAGATAAGGCGTATGGGCAATGGCGGTGGCAACGGGCTTGGCATCGTTGATAAATTCTTTGTAGTTGGCAAGTCCCGTCATCACAAAAGAGAAAACCACGTAGAGCAAGGTACACACCAATAAAGAACCAAGGATACCTATCGGCATATCACGCTTGGGGTTTTTCGCTTCCTGCGCCGCCGTGGACACGGCATCGAAGCCGATGAAGGCGAAGAAAACAACCGCCGCGCCACGCAATATGCCCGAAATGCCGTAATGCCCGAAATTTTCACTTCCCAAAAATGCCCAAAAACCTGTTTTCCCCTCTATCAGAGCCGTTTCCCCCGGATTGGGAATGACAAAAGGCTCGTGATTGGCAGGATTGATATACTTCCATCCGACGATGACGAAAACGAAAACAACACTCAACTTCAAAATAACCAGTAGGTTGTTCGTTACGGCACTCTTTCGCGTCCCATTGATTAAGACGAAGGAAAGAAGCATCACGATAAATATGGCAGGGAGGTTTATCACGCCGTTGTCGATAACCACGCCGTTCGACAGCGACAAGGTTTCAAAGGGCGAAGACAACAATTCGTAGGGGATAAAGTCTAAATCGTGATTGATGAGAAATTCAACCAGATAGCGCGACCAGCTTACCGAAACGGTTGCCGCACCGAGGGCGTATTCCAAAACGAGATCCCACCCGATAATCCACGCAATAAACTCGCCCATTGTGGCATAAGAATAGGTGTAGGCACTGCCTGCCACGGGAATCATCGAGGAAAATTCCGCGTAGCACAATCCGGCGAACATACAGCCGACAGCCGCCACCACAAAAGAAATGGTTACGGCGGGACCGGCATTGTCGGCGGCGGCAATTCCCGTCAGGGAAAACAAGCCCGCGCCGATGATTGCGCCAACGCCCAAGGCAATCAACGAGGCGTAATTGAGCGATCGCTTCAACTCTTTGCCGTTATCGGCTTCCGAAATTAATTGGGTTATCGGTTTTTTTACGAATAACATAGCTTTTTGATTATATTGAGCTGCAAATATACGCATTTTAAAACGAACAACGGCAAAAACAAGACATAAAGTGTTTTTTATTTGAAAAAACCGCTCGATTGAAAGATTCTTCTTGTGTTTTGTAATTTTTTTCAAGAGCCTATCTCTTTCACGATTGAAATATAATTCGTATTTTTGCAGAAACTATTAATTATTATCCTATGAAACGCAGATTTTTCCTATTGTCGGCGATGGCAGTGCTAATCCCGACCTTATTACAAGCCAAAGACGATCCCAAGTATCTTGCAGGGGCTGCGCCTTTGACTAATGGCAAGTTGGTGTTTACCAAAACATTTGACACGCCCGATGCCGATGCCGCTTTCGACAAGGTTACACTTTGGCTCGAAAACCGCACAAAAACCATCGGTGGCAACAGCGCGGTAGTCTTAGCCGACAAAGAGAAAGAACAGATTGTCGCCATGTGTACGGAATACCTCGTCTTTACCGACAAGATTCTTATGTTAGACCGCTCATTGATAACGTATAACATTTATGCAATCGTGTCCGGCGGCAAAACGGAAATACGGGTAGAACGCATACGTTTCGATTACAAAGACGAGAAATTTTTAGCCGAAGAGTATGTCGCCGACGAATCAACTCTCAACCGCAAAAAAACCGCCATCATAGCGGGGTATCGCAAGTTTCGCGTCCACACCATTGATCTGATCGACACGATAATGAAAGAAGCGGAAGAAGCATTGACAAACAAGTAAACAAGGGGGTTTTCATTTTTAATATGGCTGACGACAAAAAGGTAATTTTCTCGATGGTGGGGGTAAGCAAGATATATCCACCTCAAAAACAGGTACTTAAAACCATTTATCTGTCATTTTTCTACGGTGCGAAAATAGGCATCATCGGATTGAACGGCTCTGGTAAATCCACGCTGTTGAAAATCATTGCCGGAATAGACAAGGAATTTCAAGGCGAAATCGTGTCCGACAAAAGTTTTTCAGTCGGTTATTTGGAACAAGATCCCAAATTGGACGGCGACAAAACGGTTATCGAAATCGTCCGCGAAGGCGTGCAACCCATTATGGATTTGTTGGGCGAATACGAAGAAATCAACTTGAAATTCGGCTTGCCGGAATACTACGAAAACGAAGACAAGATGAACTCGCTTTTCGCACGACAAGCCACATTGCAAGACAAGCTCGACGCGGTGGACGCTTGGACGATAGACAACCGGTTGGAACGCGCGATGGATGCCCTCCGCTGTCCGCCCGAAGATCAATTGGTTAAATACTTGTCGGGGGGCGAACGCCGTCGCGTAGCCCTCTGCCGCCTGCTACTTCAAGAACCCGACGTGCTACTGCTCGACGAGCCAACCAACCATTTGGACGCGGAATCCATTGATTGGCTCGAACAGCACCTCCAACAATACAAAGGTACCGTCATCTGCATCACGCACGATCGCTACTTCCTCGATCACGTGGCAGGTTGGATTTTGGAACTCGACAGAGGCGAGGGTATTCCGTGGAAAGGCAATTACACTTCGTGGCTCGAACAGAAAACCAAGCGTATGGAACAAGAGGAAAAGCAAGCAAGCAAACGCCGCAAGACGTTGGAACGCGAGCTTGAATGGATAAATATGTCCCCCAAGGCACGTCAGGCGAAAGGGAAAGCCCGTCTGAACTCTTACGATCGAATGCTCAACGAAGACACACGCGAACGCGAGGACAAATTGGAAATCTTCATTCCCAACGGACCGCGGCTTGGCAATAAAGTCATTGAGGCGCACGGCGTTGCCAAAGCCTTCGGCGACAAATTGCTGTTCGACAACCTGAATTTCGCCCTCCCTCCCAATGGCATCGTGGGTGTCATCGGACCTAACGGCGCAGGGAAAACTACCTTGTTCCGCCTCATTCAAGGCATTGAAAAAGCTGATAAAGGCAACTTTGAAGTGGGCGAAACCGTCGCGACAGCCTACGTCGATCAGTCGCACGAAGCCATCGATCCCAACAAAACCGTTTACCAAGTGGTTTCGGGCGGTTCGGAATTTATCCGCGTGGGCGGAAAGGAAATCAACTCTCGCGCCTATTTAGCACGGTTCAACTTCACGGGCGCCGATCAAGAAAAACTTTGCGGTGTGCTTTCGGGTGGGGAACGCAACCGCCTCCACTTGGCATTGACGCTGAAAGGCGAGGCAAACGTGCTGTTGCTCGACGAGCCAACCAACGACATAGACGTGAACACGTTACGCGCATTGGAAGAAGGACTTGAAAACTTTGCCGGCTGTGCCGTAGTCATCTCACACGACAGATGGTTTCTCGATCGCATCTGCACGCACATTCTCGCTTTCGAAGGGAACAGCGAAGTATTTTATTTCGAAGGCTCATACAGCGAATACGAAGAAAACAAAAAGATGCGCCTCGGTAACGAAGAACCCAAACGGGTAAGGTATCGCAAATTGCAGTGAAAAATTCCGTGATAAAAAAAAGTGCTTTATCCCTGTTGGTTTTGTGCTATTGCCTCGCCACGTCCGCGCAAACCACGACAGTCAAAGGCATCGTGATTGATTCCATATCGCAAATACCCCTGCCTTACGTGGCTGTATTTTTCGGCAACACCACCACCGGCACGCTGAGCGACAACGCCGGACGGTTCTCGATTTCCATTCCGCAGGACAATAGTCCAACCCGCGAGATAATCGTCGCCCTGTCGGATTACAAATTGCTCAAAATAAGGGTTGCGGGGGGCAAAACATCTGCTTTAACCGTGCAATTACAGCCTTTCGATCGGCAAGGAAGCATCTCGCCCCCCGATGAACGATGGGAAGGAAACCCCGTTTACGATTTGCTTTACAAAGCGGCAAAAATCACGGCGGACGACTATATCCCGATCGGAAATCCACAAACCAACCTCTTCGATTTCGGGCGCGTACAGACGGCGGCAAGCTACAATTACATCGAAGGCTTGCGCTTGCGTGGTGGCTTAGCCTCTACGTCCCGCCTTCATCAGCACTTGTTTTTGAGCGGTTATGCAGCCTACGGCTTTTTGGATCGGAAACCAAAATACCACGGCGAAGCGATATGGGCGTTCAACAAGCCCAAATACCACGAGGGCGAGTTCCCTGCCAACAACCTGCGCCTGATTCACGAATACGACATCTACTCCTTGGGCGAAATCCACCCGCATTCGCAAAACGACAAGTTGCTCTATTCCTTCCGCCGAGCGAGAGGAAGTTTGGCGTACCGCCGTTTCTCGGAAATCAATTACGAAAAAGAATCCTATTCCGGTTTCTCTTATCTCGTTTGGGCAAACCTGCGCAAATTGACTCCGGCAGGGCGGTTGTCCTTCGCCGACAACGAAACGGGCGACATCAGCAACAACCTCAACATCACGGAAACGGGATTCCGTTTGCGCTATTCGCCAGAAGAGGCGTTCCGACAGAACCGCCGCAAGAAGAAGCTGTTGAGCGTGGAAAGCCCCATCTTCGAGTTCGCTTATTCGTTGGGGTTGAAAAATGTACTTGGTGGCGAATACAGCTACCACCGCACCGAATTTTCGGTGCAAAAACGATTTCCGCTGGGGGATTTTGGCTACATCGACACATCCGCCGAAATGCAACACATTTGGACGAAAGTACCCTTTCCGCTACTCCTCTTCCCCAACGCCAATTCATCGTATCTCATTGAAAACGATTCGTTTTCAATGCTTACAGCAATGGAATTTATCAATGACAGCCAATACACTGTCAAGGCAACTTACGAAGCCGACAAGCTGCTGCTTACCCGAATTCCCTACCTCGAAGACTTGATGCTCCACGAAGTGTTTTCCATTCGTGGCGTTTACGGACAGTTGAGCGACAAAAACAACCCTGCCCTCAGCGGCGGATTATTTGAATTTCCACACAGTTCCCGCCTGATGAGCCACGAACCCTATTGGGAAGGGGGCATCGGCGTAGCCAATATCGGTGGCGTACTCCGCATCGACTATGTTTTCCGCCTCAGCTACCGGAACGAGAAGGGGGCAGCCAAAAACGGCTTCCGCGTGGGGGTTTCGTTGTAGGACGGGCAGGCGATTACAAAACCGCTAAAACCTTGAAAAACTGCCGTAGCGTTGAGGAAATCACTGTACCATTGTTGATTATCCGTGACAACGATGATGAAATGTTCCCCCTCGAAAGTGCTTTTGAGCTTACGACAAAAGTAAAAAACTCGTTGTTACTCAACATTCCCTTCGCCCCTCACGGTGCATTCCGAAAATATCCGCAGATTTTTGAGGCGATAACAAAAGAGTTTTTGGCGCGTCAGGAAGAACAGCCATAAAAAAAGCGGGTTCATTTTGTTGAATCCGCTTCATAAATCTCTATTTTTCAATTATTTCACATTATCCCTTATCGCCTCAGCAATTTTTGCGAACTCATCGCCCAAAAGGTTCAGGCGCGGGTTAGTCAGCGACATATCGCCCTCTTTTTGTATCGGTATCAGGTGGATATGCGCGTGTGGCACTTCCAAACCGATAACCATCACGCCAATTCGTTTGCAAGGGACGGCTTTTTCGATGGCTGCCGCCACTTTTTTGGAAAAAACCGTCATTTCAGCCAACAGCTTGTCATTCAAATCGAAAATGTAATCGATTTCCTGTTTCGGCACCACCAAGGTATGTCCTTTCGCCATCGGGTTAATGTCGAGGAAGGCATAAAACTGTTCGTTTTCCGCCACCTTGTACGATGGGATTTCCCCTGCGATAATCCTGCTGAAAATTGTTGCCATAACCCCCCTATATTTATCTGTTTATCAGATTGTTATTTCCAAAATCTTGAAAGTCAGCTCGCCCGAAGGCACTTTTATTTCAGCCACGTCGCCCACTTTCTTGCCCATCAATCCCTGCGCAATGGGGGTGTTCACGGCGATTTTGCCGCTCTTCAAATCGGCTTCGCTTTCCGACACCAAGGTGTAAGTCATTTCCTTGTTGGTTTTCAAGTTCTTGATTGTTACCTTGTTCATTATTTGCACGCTGTCCGTGCCGATGGCGTTTTCATCGATCATACGGGCAGAAGCCAACAAGGATTTCAACTGCGAAATTTTGGCTTCCAAAAGTCCTTGTGCATCTTTCGCGGCATCATATTCCGCATTTTCCGACAAATCTCCTTTGTCGCGGGCTTCAGCAATCTGCCGTGATATTTCCGGGCGTTTTACCGATTCCAAATGGGCTATATCTTCTTTCAGTTTGCGAAAGCCTTCCTCGGTCATATACGTTATTACCATAATAAATCTCCTTGTTTTTTAAAGAATTAGTATTTTTATTTGTGCCATACAAAGCGAAAGAAAAAGAATCCCGATTGCGTGCATCAACCGGAATCCTCTTCCTTTATCTATTTGCAAAGATAGGCTTTTGTTTGTATCCTGCAAAATTCAATAGATATGTTTTATAACACTTTATTCAACTCAGCTTGCAATTTCGAAAAATCTTCCACACGCGCAACCACATCGCCGTTCCGATTCAGGACGAAGGCGGTGGGCAGGTTGCGCAGGTTGTAAAGCCCAAGCAAGGACGAATAAACCGTCTGCGGATCGCGAACGGCAATCCAAGGCACGTTGAGTGCGGCATTTTTCCAAAAATGCTCATCGGAATCGAAAGAAATCTGATAGATTTCCAAGCCCTTCGACTTCTGCGCCGCGTAAATTTTGTTCAGCGCGAGGTTGTGCTCCGGCGAAAATTCCGATTTATACACCGTGAAATCCAAGACTACCACCTTCCCTTTCAGCGAGGAACGGGCGATTTTTTCGTTGCGGACATCCGGCAACTCAATGTCGGGCAGCGAATTGGATTCTTGAATGGGAAGGTTTTGCAACAATGCCTCCTGCTGTTCCTGCTTCCTCCGTGATTTGAGCGCAGCCATCGTAAAATTGTAGAGGTGCTTGGTGCGTGGCGTTTCGGGATAAAATTGATTCCACGACGTGCCCACTGCGCCAAACATAGAAAAATCCTGACGGCTGTACGGATCGAAAATCAGGTAGTTGTCCACCTTTTGGAACAGCGCGTAATAGGCTGCCGCACTCGACGGGTTTCCCAATATCAACTTCGATGCGAAGGATTTATAGGTAGCCAACGTCGATTCCACGCCGTTCAGATAGGCGAGATCGTCAATCTCTTTGCCTCGATGGGCGGCATCCAATTCCCTAATTTTCTGCGCCACAACGTGTTGCTGCTCGTTTACCTGCCTAATCTGGTCGTTTACCGGGGATTCTTCCACGATGAAGGACTGTATAAACTGATCGGCGTCGGCTTTCACTTGCAACGTTTCGGTGGAATCCACGACAAAAACAGCCGCCTGATCGTCGATGCGAAGCTGGTAAAATTCAGGGTTTTCCGGTGCCGACGCCGAAAAAGAGAAAGAGCCTTTTTCTTTCAATTTTGCCGAATCAAGCATTTGGATTCCCGCCAAATCGCGCTTTTCAAAATAAAGGGTTTTCCCGTCGGCGGACACGAAATCGCCCTTTACCTTGAACTTCTTCCCGCCCGATTCGCAAGCCGACAAAGCACACAAACCCGCAAGGCAGAGCATTAAACTATACGATACCGATTTCATACGCTACTTATTTCAGGTAACGGCGCAAATCGGCATTCTTCATATCCCCCGTTTCCAAAAATGCTTGGTGAAAGGCGAAACAAGCGTAGAGGTTCTGCGGCGTGTGTCCTTTTTTCGTCAAGGAAACATACTCGTGAAGCAAGGGGCGGTAATCGGGGTGGGCGCATTTTTCGATGATTTCTTCCGCACGGGCATAGGGACCTTTCCCGCGCAAATCGGCTACGCCGTATTCGGTAACGAGAATTTTTACCGAGTGTTCGCTATGATCCTCGTGCGTAACCTTGGGCACTATCGCGCTGATCATCCCACCCTTAGCGGTGGACGGGGTTACGAATACCGAAAGGTAGGCACTGCGCGTGAAGTCGCCCGAACCGCCGATGCCGTTCATCATATTCGTCCCCATCACGTGCGTGGAATTGATATTCCCGAAAATATCGGCTTCGATAGCCGTATTGATGCCGATAATCCCCAATCGGCGCACGATTTCGGGGTTGTTGGATATTTCCGAGGGGCGAAGCACGAGCTTATTCTTGAAGAAATCGAGATCAAGATAGAATTTGTCCATCGCCTCGTTGCTCAACGTAAGCGAACAACCGCTTGTGAATGAGATATTTCCCTGCCGCATCATATCGAGCACGGCATCTTGAATCACTTCGGTATAAACCTCGAAGCGAGGGATATTCTTGTTGTTTCCCATCGCACCCAACACGGCATTGGCGATATTCCCCACCCCCGATTGTATGGGCAGAAACGTGGGGGGAATGTCCCCTTTCTTCATTTCGGAAACAAACATATTCGCCACATTTTCCCCTATCTTAGAGGTAATTTCATCAACCGGGGTAAAATGTCCGCCTTCGTTTTCGGCATCCGTTTCAACAACAAAAATTTTCTGGGTATCCACTTTCACGTATTCAAGCCCAATACGGCTCTGCACCTCAAAGATATTGATATGCCGACGTTTGGGGGGATCTTGCAACTCATAAATGTCGTGTATCCCACGCAATTTTTTCGGTACCCTGCTGTTCAATTCTACAATCACGATTTTTGCCAATCGGCAAATGGTGGGCGTGATGCCCACCCCGCTTGTCGGGACGATCTCGCCCGATTCGGTAACTTCGCAAGCCTCAACAACGGCAATGTCCACCCCGCCCAAAAAACCGTAGCGGATTTCCTGCGCGAGTTGCGAGAGATGTATGTCGAAATAAACAATAGGATCGTGATCCAAGTTGTTGATTGCGTTCCGCATATCTTTGTTGGTTTGGTAGGGCGTGCGGAATTTCACGGCATTAGCCCTCGCCAAAGAGCCGTCCAAACTATCGCCTGACGATGCCCCGGTAAAGATCCCTATCTTAAAGGGATTCCCTTTGGAATGTTCTTCTTCGGCACGTTTTGCCAACTCTTTGGGGACAACTTTCGGGCATCCCGCGTGTGTAAAGCCACTAAATCCCACATTGTCATTGTGATTGATGAGTGCGGCGGCTTCTTTTGCACTAATGTAATTTAACGCCATAATAAAATGATGAATTTTTGTTGATTATTTAATTTGGTTATTTATTCCGATGAGTTTTTTTCGTTAATACCTTCTGTTTAATATCTCTGCATACAAAACCGCTTTTCGCAATTCGTGTTGCGAGCCGTCCCCGGTTAAGTCGGCGATCAATGGGTGGGGGAAATCTTTACCCTTCGCGGCGGCGGAATGTCCGCCGACAATGTCGCCTTCGACGGGCGTATCGTCCACGTACAAAGTCCCTTTCAACGACGATAGCCCCTCTATGCTAGAAGTGATGGTTGAAACTGAAGGCGAAAAAATCCGCTGTTTGGGGGGAAATTCCGCGACGGGCAAGGGCTGAGGCTTCGCCTTTATTTCTCTGGGCGTTCTCGCCTCTTGCGGTTTTCTCTCAACCTCAGGAATTGCAGGTTTGCCCTGATTTTTTTCCTGTTGTCCTTTCTTCGCTTTATTAAAAGAACCCAATATGGCGAAAAGCACGATAACGATGAGGTAAATTATAGTTCCTGAGTCCATTTTTTGATTACTTTTGTATCTTATTTTAGTATCCGGACAAAAGTAATCATTTTTTGCGAAATGGGAAAAAAGAAATGGATAGTAGTTACAAAAAAAAATCGAGAAAATTTTCACAAATTTTCTCGACTACTTAACCAAAACCTTAACTATGAAAAAATTTTCATTTTTTCCTTGAGACAAAGATAATACATTTTCATAGCGTATGCAATTTTTTTGAGGGGAAAATGAGGTTTAGAGCAAAGTTTAACTCTCATTAAGACTAATTCAATATTATATACACATTTTTTAGAATGAATATAAATACCCAACAATCCGCAAAGGATAAAAAATTATTCATAGAAACCTATGGTTGTCAGATGAATGTAGCTGATTCGGAAGTGGTTGCAGCCATTATGGAAATGGACGGATACACGCTCACGGACAACGATCGCGATGCCGACACCATTTTAGTGAACACCTGTTCCATTCGCGACAATGCCGAACAGCGCGTGGTGCAGCGGCTGGAATACTTCAACGCGCTGAAAAAAAAGCGCAAGGGAAAGCTCGTCGTGGGCGTTTTGGGCTGTATGGCGGAACGCCTGAAAACGGAACTCATTGAAAACCACCACGTAGATTTGGTGGTGGGACCCGACGCCTACCTCGATCTTCCCAACCTGATGGGTTCCGCCGAACAAGGGGAAAAAGCCATCAACGTGGAACTGTCGAAAACCGAGACTTACAAAGACGTTATCCCCCTGAAAATCGGCGGTGTAAACATTTCGGGTTTCGTGTCCATTATGCGCGGCTGCGACAAGTTTTGCACCTATTGCATCGTGCCTTTCACGCGGGGCAGGGAACGCAGCCGCCAACCCGAAAGCATCTTGAACGAATTGCGCGAACTTCGCCGCAAAGGTTTCCGCGAAGCCACGTTGCTGGGGCAAAACGTCAATTCCTACCTATATAAAGACGGCGAGCGAATCGTGGATTTCCCCGCCCTGCTGAGGCTGGCAGCCGAAGAAGCCCCCAATATGCGCATTCGTTTTACCACCTCGCACCCCAAGGATATGACGGACGAAACGCTCGAAACCATCGCCGCGTATAAAAACATCTGCAATTTTATCCACCTTCCCGTGCAAACGGGCAGCTCGCGAATGCTGAAAATGATGAACCGGAAATACAGCCGCGAATGGTATTTGGAACGCATCGCAGCCATCAGGCGAATCATTCCCGATTGCGGAATATCCACCGACATTATGTGCGGATTCCATTCCGAAAC
>JAISYO010000161.1 GCA_031269865.1 Dysgonamonadaceae bacterium
CAAGAGCCAAGATTCAAGACGAAACGTCCAACATCTTGGCTCTTGGTTTTCAATTGAATTTGTGTATCCCCTGCGGGGAAAGCGCGTGGGCAAGGTTGCGTTTCTATTGATATGCAAGGCTCCTGCGGCGTAAATAAAAAATCTGCGCTATCCACGTCATCGGCGTTCTAAAAACCAAGGGGATTGCGCGTGAGATTCCGTGTCGTGGCAGGGAACGGAATGACGGCGCACAGATTCATTCGCACATTGGCATATTCGCACATTATCCAAACGCCCAAACCCATAGAAACAGGCGGATGGTATTCCGCTTGAAAAAGGTTTTTCAATGTTTTATATCCATATAAACCGGAAAAAGATTTAGCCAATGCCAAAGAAATTTTCATACTTCGCCGTAATTCATTATATTTGCCGTCCTAAACCGTTTTATGGAAGAAACATTCGACATACATAGTTCCAAGAATTTTCAGGACAGGGAACGCGAATTCGAAAACGTGTTGCGCCCGCTCTCGTTTGCCGGCTTCAACGGGCAGGACAAGATTGTGGAAAACCTGAAAATTTTTGTGAGCGCGGCGCGGTTGCGTGGCGAGTCGCTCGATCACGTGCTGTTGCACGGTCCGCCCGGATTGGGGAAAACCACCCTGTCGAACATTATCGCGAACGAACTTGGGGTGGGTTTCAAGGTTAGCTCAGGTCCCGTGCTCGACAAGCCGGGCGACTTGGCAGGGATTCTTACCTCGCTCGAACGCAACGACGTGCTGTTCATCGACGAGATCCACCGCCTCTCGCCCGTGGTGGAAGAGTATTTGTATAGCGCGATGGAAGACTACCGCATCGACATTCTGATTGACAAGGGTCCGAGCGCACGTTCCATACAGATTGATTTAAACCCTTTTACCTTGGTGGGCGCGACTACCCGCAGCGGTTTGCTGACAAGTCCGTTGCGTGCGCGTTTCGGCATCAATATGCACATGGAATACTACGATATGGACACGCTTTCGGGAATCGTGAAGCGTTCGGCAGGGATATTGCAAGTGCCTTGCGCCGATAGCGCAGCCGATGAAATTGCCTCGCGCAGCCGTGGCACGCCGCGTGTCGCCAACGCCTTGTTGCGCCGTGTGCGCGACTTCGCGCAAGTGAAAGGTTCGGGGAAGATTGACAAGGCGATTGCCTCGTATGCCTTGGAAGCCTTGAATATCGATCGTTTTGGCTTAGACGAAATAGACAACAAGATATTGCTGACGATCATCGACAAGTTCAACGGCGGTCCGGTGGGGATTACCACCATCGCCACCGCCATCGGCGACGATGCAGGCACCATCGAAGAGGTGTACGAGCCTTTCCTCATCAAAGAGGGTTTCTTGAAACGAACGCCACGCGGACGCGAAGCCACGGGATTGGCGTATCGGCATTTGGGGCGGAAACCGTCGGAAACGCAGGGTTCGCTGTTTTAGAGGAAGTTTGGACGTTTGGAAGTTCAAAGGTTTGGGTGTTACAGCCAAAAAATACAGCAATCATTTTGGCTGTAAGTATGTTTTTTTATATGGTTACAGCCAAAATTAAAATGCAAACAAGTCGTCCATTCTTACTTCACTTTGTACATTTCCCCAATACGAATTGTGGTTTACTCCGTAGGTAGTAATCATTGTTGTATGAACGGTTTTGCGGGTTTTTGTTTCTTCCGTAAATGTTGCTTTCCGGCGACGCAGCGTATCGTTGTAATCCTTGTCAATGCTGTATTCTTTGTCGGAATATTTCATTTCGCAAAGGTTGATGATGTGGTCGTTGCGGTCAATAACGAGGTCAATTTGATATTTTTTATGTTCCGGATTTTCGCCGTTGCTGCGCCACGAAGAATACGTTGTTGATACTCCGCCAATTCCGAGTGAGTGTTTGATTTGTGGAATATGCCACAAGCAAACCTGCTCGAAAGCATAACCTTTCCACGCATAGTGTTTCGGCGTTATGTGGTTGCGCGTCCAATATTTTTCATCGTTATTTTTATTTTGGTGCAGAAAGTTGAGGTAGAAAAGCGAAAATAAATCAACGAGTTGGTATGTTTTTTTCCGTTCTTTCTTGCCAAAAGCGAAATACGAGCGAATAAATCCGCACTGTTCCAACTCTTCCAACATTCGTGTCAAAGAGCCACCGTCGGCAAATGTAGTGGCTTCAATTATTTCTTCTCGCGTAAGCCCCGCTTTTTTCTCGCTGATTGCAATTACAAGTTGAATGTATTTTTCCGAATTTTTGAAAAGGGAATTGTAAACATCAAAAAACTCGTTTTTCAAAATTGCGTTTCTTGTAAAAAACATATTGTCAATGTTTTGAGGCAACCCAAATGATTTGTTGATTTGTTTCCAATAATACGGCACGCCGCCCATAGCCATATAATAATCGAGAATTTGCTGCCTGTCCAATGTGATTTTTTGCTGTTGCAGCAACAGTTCGCACTCTTTTAGCGTAAATGGCTCTAACGCAATTTGCCGCGTAACGCGATTGTGCAGCCCCCCTCTGTTTTTGAGGATTTTGTTAATCATCCACGAGGTAGAAGAACCGCAGATTATCAGCAAAATATTGGGGTTTGTCGAAGCGTAAGTATTCCACCAATACTCAAACGCCTGAATAAAATGCGAGCCCTTGGTGGCAATCCAAGGAATTTCGTCAAAAAAAATAACTTTTCTGCCGCGCTTTTTCGAGCTTTCCAATTCCGTCCTCAACATCTGAAAAGCCATTGTCCAACTTTCGGGTATCGGAATAATCATTTTGAAATAGTTTTGGAACGCATCGCGGAAATTTTCCAACTGTTCTTTTTTTGTTGAATTTTCGCTGCCCGAAAAATAGAAGGTAAAATTATTCTCGAAGAACTGTTTGATTAAAAATGTTTTGCCAATTCTTCTTCGCCCAAAAACAGCCACAAATTCAGGCTCGCCCGATTCTGCGATTTGCTGTAAAAAGGCGCTTGCTTCTTTTCTACCGATAATATTGCTCATCATTTATAAGTATTTATTTTGGCTGTAAAGGTATAAAAAATATTATTATCCGCCAAAAAATACAGCAATCATTTTGGCTGTAAGTATGTTTTTTTATATGGTTACAGCCAAAATGCGGTTGCTATAAAGTGGCTGTAAGTCAAAAATAAAGTTTATTGCGCTGCAAATTACAAATTCGAGCCAACGGTTTTGTTACGATTTTATCAGGTTAATCGTGCCTTCTTTCAGGTATTCGATTGCAATATCTCTGTTCAGACAGTCGGTTAAATTCAATTTGTCGTAATAATCGCCGTTTCTTCGTTTTGGAACAACCGCAAAATTTTCCGTTTCCCATTTTTTGAAATTTCCCGTATTCATTGCCTCTTGAATTTTTGCTTTTACCGAGCCGTCTTTTTCGTGAATTTTATCATACGACTCTTTTTGCAAACAGTCAAAAATATCGTGTGGCAATTTCAAATCAAGCATCAGCTTATCTATTTCGGCGGTCAAAAATCCCGACTTAAATTCAAGCGTATCCAAATCGCGGTCTTTTACCTCGACAGACAGATTTTTCGATTTCAAATGGTCTAATGCTACGTCGATTTCAACGTTGTAATTTCGAAAATAAAGTTCTAATTTATGCAGCATATCGTAGTGTTCAGGTGCATTTTCAAACCTGTCGAGCCGCAAATCTTCGGGTAACATTTTGAGTTTCAATAAATGTTCCTCTGACGGATAGTATAGGTTATATTTTTCTGTCAGTTTCCGTGCCACTTTTTCTTTTTCATTCAATTTCCAACGCAACGTGCAAACCACAACTTTATTTCTGTACAAATGCCTTATAAGGTCAAGCATTATTTTTTCCTGAAACTTTTTCTTGATTTGTTTCTGTTTTGTTTCATTTTTTACAGCAAAAAATGTTATAAAAGTACCGATAGCAGCAATCAATCCAAAAATCCAATTTGCCGCTTTCATCCCGTCTTTATCAACATAAGATGGCTCTGTATTTTTTGCCGTTTTTTGCGTTGCATCGGCAATCTGCGTAACAGCAGAATCACGTTGAATTACGAATGCAGGCATTTTATTTACGCTGTCGTTGTTTTTCACCTGCGCCGACGATATTTCTGCACTCAAAAGCGCAATTATCAGAAATAAAAATGATTTCAGTTTCATATTTTCTCGTTTTTGAATGAAAGTGCGAAAGTACAATATTTTTTGATATACAACAAATTAAAATCAAACGTGCCGAACGAGAAACATTCTGTCGCGTTCGCAATGCGGTTGGCAGTGAGGGCTGTATGTTTGTAGAGCTGCTTTTCCCGGACACATCGCGTGCAGTTCGCTCTCGCGCTCGGAAATTGTCGTCCCGATATTTTCGGGGGAAGAAATCGTTTAAAATAATTCGTTAAAATTTAAACAGCTTCCAAGTATTTGGCAAGGGGACGTGTCATCGGTTTCGCTATTTGAACGAGCTGAAAATCAAATCAATCTTCATATCTTCGGGTTTCTTGCTCAACGTAACGGCTGTCGGCATCATCAAGTTGTAAATCGCAGTGAATGTTGTGCTGCCACTGCTGTTGGTTGTTGTGGTAACGTCCACCGGAACGAGCAAAAACGGCAAGTCGAAGGGTTCCGTTCCGTTTTTGTATTTGTCCACCTCTTTGTAGTAGTTGATCATCGTGGCAATGTTGCCGAAATTGTAAGTGTATGACGCCGAGGAAAATGTGGTAAGGAAAGACGTTCTGTTGTCCGTCAGCTTGCCTTTCTCGAAAAAGGATTTCAGCGAATCCTGATGGATCAGCATCATATAAGTCGGCGGACTTATTTTTACCATATTGTTGTCGTAATTGTTTTCCGTCAAGGCTTTTATCGAGAAATAGGCTTGGTTCAGCGAACCGGCTTTCAGCCTGTCTTGGATTTGGGACAATGGGAAAACGATTTTCGTGTCCACCCCTGCCGGACTTGCCACGTAGGTTTTTTCGGTGTTGTCGGGCAAGAGGCTCGAAAGATCGTTCGCCAAGTGATTCACTTGAATGACTTCGGGGGTTATGTAGAGCACGAATTGCGATGTGCGCGTGGTGTCCGTCCCGGTGGAAGAACCGCCGGCGTCGATATAATGGTAATGCACGTTGATGGCTGTCTGCGAAACGTTGATGACGGTGCTGTTGCCGAAAGTCGGCGTGATGTACAAGCCCTTGAAATAGTCGTTGAACGAGTCCACGTCCTTGAACGCCGTCGATGAGGGGTTGTTGTATTCTTGCAGGAAATCGTCGCCCAAGGATTTCGGCAGGGCGAGGTTGATGTAGTAAACCCGCAACGTATCGTAAACGGTGGAATAGGTAGTCGATGAATAATAGCTGTAAGGTATATCTTCGTACACGGAATTTTTGCCCGTGAACACCTGACTGCTCAATGCCGACGACATATCGCAGTATTCCGTGGGGTCGATGTTGTTGTACGTCTTCGAGGGCAACGCCTTGTTTACCGCGTATGCCGAAATCTGCATCGGGGCGAGCGAGTCGCCGATCATCGAAGAATAAGAGATGGACAGCCGCACCGAGTCGATAACCGCGCCCTTTTCGAACTTGGTGCTTTCGGAATAGTAAAATTGTCCGATGTAGTCGGATTTGATGGTTCCGTAAACGGGATCGGTGTATTCGCCCAACACCGGGTACTTGGTTTTCATATAGATGGAATCCACGTTCAGGGTGTTAGCCGACAGATTCAACGCCCCGGTGGTTACGCTTATTTCGTCGCCATCGGGCTGAATGGTATATCCTATTTGGCTCAAATTGTCGTTGCACGAAGAAAAGAGAGTAACAATCAATCCTAACAATGCACAAACCAGAAAATGATGCTTCATTTGTTTCAACTTAAATGTTGTTATTGACGGCGCAAATATCTGAAAAAATAGCGGGATAAAAAAAACTTTTCGGGCTTTCTTCGTCCATTTTACATTTATTTTTATATCGGGCGAAAGGTGGGGGCTGCTTAGTGAAAAATCGTGAAACGCTTTTTAAGCGTCAATTTTATCGTAAAAAGCATTTGTTTTTTCCACCATTTCGGCAAAATCGGGATAGTAAGGCAGGCTTTCCACGCCTTTTTCGCCGATGTATCTCGCGATTTCGGGGGAAATGCTCTCGGCGGATTGGATAACCCCATCGGAAAAATCGATCGCCAACTTGGTTAGGTTCTCGAAATCCATCACGCCCCGTTTTTTCACGTCGGCGATTTCCTCGTCGCCGATGGCGTCGAAGCGCAGTTTCTCGGCGAAATTTTCGTGGAAGGGGGCTTCGAGTGCGTTGTCGTAAACCGAATAGACCACCTTCGTGTTTTTGAAGCAGGGATCGTCGAAATAGCCTTTTTTCAGGTAAAACGGAACCAACGCCGTGATCCAACCGTGGCAGTGCACCACGTTGGGGATCCACCGGAGTTTTTTGATGGTTTCTATCACGCCGCGGATAAAAAAGATGCTTCGCTCGTCGTTGTCGTCATACTCAACGCCGTTAGCGTCGTTGATGCGGTTTTCGAAAAAATCTTCGTTGTCGATGAAATACACCTGCATTCGCGCCGGTTGCAACGATGCCACCTTGATGATGAGCGAGTGATCGGTGTCGTCGATAATCAAATTCATTCCCGAAAGGCGGATAACCTCGTGCAGCTGATTCCTGCGCTCGTTGATGTTACCGTATTTTGGCATAAAGGTGCGGATTTCGCGCCCCTTTTCTTGTATCGCCTGCGGTAAATATCGGCTTGTGCAGGAAACTGGGGTTTCGGGTAAATACGGGTATATTTCCTGCGTGATGTATAGGATTCTTTTTGGACTCATTAAACGGATGCCTTAAAATAGGCTACAAAGATAATAAAAAAAAATTACATAACTGCAAAATTTTCAGGACGCTTTTTTGCCCCCCCTCTTAATTCTCAATTTTCATCTGAAATCCGGCGAAAATGTGTATCTTTGCGCCCCCATCGGGAGAAAACCACGCGACAAAAATTATTTAGAAGCTGTTTAAATTTTACAGCTCATCTTTTTTATCGCTATTTCAAGATGGATTTTTTGCTTTTCAGTTGCAGGTTTAGCGGGCTGAATCGAGAATGGAAAGTGAAAAAGACGCTTAAAAGAGCAGGAAAAAGAAGCTGAGAACAGTTTCTAAGGCATATAATAAAATCGTTCGTTAAAATTTAAACAGTTTCTAAACGTGTATTCCAACAGGCAAATCGTAAAGATAGGTTATCCCATATTCTTGAGTCTGCTGACGCAAAATATCATTCAGGTAATCAGCACCGCTTTTTTGGGGCGGGTGGGGGAAGTTGAGCTTGGGGCTTCGGCGTTGGGCGGACTGTTTTATATCGCCATTTTCACGCTCGGCTTCGGGTTTAGTATGGGTAGCCAAATCCTTATCGGACGGCGAAACGGGGAAGGGCGTTTCGATCGTATCGGCGAGATTGTCCTGCAAGGCATCGTTTTTATGTTCGCCGCGGCGGTGGTGCTGATTCCGGTTACCGGGTACGTTTCGCGGCACGGGCTGACGTTGCTTTTCCAGTCCGAAAACATTACCCATGCCGTGATAGAATACCTCGACTGGCGCATCTACGGGCTGGTTTTTGCGTTTACCAACACGATATTCCGCGCCTTTTATATCGGCATCGCCCGCACGAAAGTGCTTACGCTGAACGCCGTAGTGATGGCTGGCGTGAATGTGCTTTTCGATTACGGCTTGATTTTCGGGAACTTCGGTATGCCCGAAATGGGAATCAGCGGTGCGGCGTTGGCATCGGTAATTTCGGAAGCGGCGTCCACCTTGTTTTTCGTCTTGTTTTCGCTAAAAACGGTGGACGGCGCAAAATATGGCTTTGGGCGTATGCGTTTCCGCTGGACTGTCGTGAAAAAAGTGCTCGACATATCGGTTTTTATGATGATCCAATACCTTTTTTCCATCGGCACGTGGATGCTTTTCTTCTCGTTCATCGAGCATCTGGGCGAGCGCGAGCTGGCGGTATCGAACATTATCCGCAGTTTCTACATTCTGCTAACCATTCCTGCCACCGCCTTGGGCTCGGCTACCAATACATTGGTTAGCAATACCATAGGTGCGAATCGCAAAGAGCAGGTGTTGGGTTTGGTAAAGCGTAGCGTGATGCTCAGTTTGGGCGTTATGCTGGCGGTTATTGCCGTGTTTGCCCTTTTCCCTACATTTTTTATCCGTATCTACACCGACAATCCGTCATTGCTTGCCGACACCCTTCCGCCGTTTTACGTGTTGCTGTCGTCCCTCCCGTTTTTTGCGGTGGGGGCGGTAATGTTCAATGCCGTGTCGGGAACGGGAAATACGCGCACCGCGCTGGTTTTCGAACTCATCACGCTGACGGTTTATACGGTGTATGTGTGGTGGATTGTGTGGCATTTGCGATCTGCTGTTGCCTTGGCTTGGACGAGCGAGCATCTTTACTGGGGCATCATCGCGTTGTTCTCGTTGTTTTATCTGCGTGGCGGGACGTGGAAAAAGAAACAGATATAAATCCTATTTCTCTCAAAAATTATCGTTATCTTTGGCGAAAATGATGCTTTCTTTTGATAACTTTACGAACCGAAAATCGAGCCTTTGGCTCAAAATAGTCCATTGACGATGCAAACGCCAAAAGAACAAATAGATGAGCTTCGCCGCAAGTTGCACGAATGCAACCATAATTATTATGTGTTGTCGCAACCCACCGTTTCCGATTTTGAATTTGATGCGCTGATGCGGCAATTAACCGGCTTGGAAGCGCAATACCCCCAATATGCTGATCCCAATTCGCCGTCGGTGCGCGTGGGAAGCGACATCAACAAAAATTTTGTGCAGGTTGCGCACCGCTACCCGATGCTTTCTTTGCAGAACACCTATTCGGAAGGGGAAGTCGCCGAATTTTACAACCGTGTGAAACGCGCTCTGAACGAGGATTTTGAAGTCGTGTGCGAACTGAAATACGACGGCACGTCGATTTCGCTGACTTACGAGGACGGACGCTTGTCGCAAGCCGTAACGCGCGGCGACGGCAAGCACGGCGACGAGGTTACCGACAACGTGCGCACCGTGCGAAGCATTCCGCTCGTCTTGCAGGGGGACGATTTTCCGCAGAATATCGAGCTTCGCGGCGAGATTCTGATGCCGTGGGGCGTTTTCGAAGCCTTGAACAAAGAGCGCGAGGAACAGGAAGAAACGCTTTTCGCCAATCCGCGCAATGCGGCTTCGGGGACACTCAAAATGCAGGATTCCAAAGTTGTGGCTTCGCGCCGCCTCGATTCCTATATGTATTACCTCTTGGGCGAAAAATTGCCCTCGGACAGCCACTACGAAAACCTGCAAACTGCCCGCCGTTGGGGCTTGCACGTTTCCACCGCCGTGAAAAAATGCAAGTCGCTCGAAGAGATCTTCGATTTCCTAAAATACTGGGATGCAGAGAGAAAAGAACTGCCTGTCGCCACCGATGGCGTGGTGTTGAAGGTAGATTCGCTCACGCAACAGCGCAACCTCGGCTACACGTCGAAATTTCCGCGCTGGGCGATCGCCTATAAATTCAATCCCGAAAAGGCATTGACGCGCCTCGATTCCGTGTCGTATCAGGTTGGGCGGACGGGAGCGGTTACCCCGGTTGCAAACCTCGATCCGGTGTTGCTATCCGGCACGACGGTAAAACGCGCCTCGCTTTACAACGAAGATGCCATCAACGCGCTCGATTTGCATATTGGCGACAAGGTGTATGTGGAAAAGGGCGGCGAAATCATTCCGAAAATTACCGGCGTGGACAAAGAGGCGCGTTTTATGCTGGGACCGAAGGTGGTTTTCGCCAAACGTTGCCCCGATTGCGATACGCCGCTCGTGCGCGACGAGGGTGAGGCGGTGTATTACTGCCCCAATTCATCTCATTGCCCCACGCAGATAAAAGGGCGCATCGAGCATTTCGTTACGCGCAAGGCGATGAACATTACCGTCGGACCAGAAACTATCAACCTGCTTTACGATGAAGGCTTGCTGAAAGATGCGGCTGATTTCTATGCGTTGAGGTACGACAACCTTATACAACTCGATCGCTGGGCGGAAACAAGCGCGAGAAACTTGCTGGCAAGCATCGAAAAATCGAAACAAACGCCTTACGAGCGCGTATTGTATGCCTTGGGCATTCGCTACGTGGGCGAAACCGTGGCGCAGAAATTGGCGCAGGCGTTTACCGACATTGATTCGTTGCGACAAGCCTCTTTGGAACAACTAACTGCGGTAGAGGAAATTGGCGAGCGCATCGCGCAAAGCGTAAGGGAATTTTTCGACAAGCCGGAAACCCTCGCCTTCGTGGGGCGGCTGTGCGATTACGGCTTGCAGTTTGCGTTGAGCGAAGAGGCGTTGGCGCAGAAAACCGACAAGCTGTCGGGATTGACTTTCGTCATCAGCGGTGTTTTTGCCCTGCATTCACGCGACGAATACAAGGCGATGATACAGCAGAACGGCGGGAAAAACAGCGGCTCGGTATCGAAAAACACCGACTACGTCCTCGCCGGCGAAAATATGGGACCTGCTAAATTGGAAAAGGCTGCTAAATTGGGCGTTAAGATTATTGACGAACAGACTTTCCTTGGGATGTTGGAATAATTTCGCACAAGTAATCTATCTAAACCGTATCTCGTTTATTACCACACGAAAGAGTTAGTGCGGTGGCGTGGGCGAATTGGACTAAAAAGTATCGGGGCTGTCTCAAAAAAATACTTTTGAGGCAGCCCCGGCTTTGAGAGTCAGATCATAGAATCCAAATCAATTATACAGTCCGAGATAGAACTCTGCTATTTGCATTGTGTTGGAACCGGAGGTCCATTCATCGTAACGCATTTTTAGGTAGCGGTATGAACATTCCGGCAGCAATGTATTGCCGGTGCTTTCGCCGACCGTACCCGCCGTAGATGCCGAATCACGATTTGGCATAGCAATTCGTGTCTGGATAGCAGTCCATTTCGACGGGTCTGTTATGCAATTGGGATCGTTACTGCCGTAGAACGAAACTGCCTGAGGTTTCAGGTTGCCGTTGGATTGCCCCAAACGATACAGTACTCTGAAATAGTTGAACTGCGCCGCTGCGCCGAGGTCAATGATGAAATAAATTTCGCCTGCAACGTTGGATACGCCGCCGTTGCTATGTCCGCCTGTTTCTTCAGGACTGTCAATGCCTGTTCCCCAACCTTTTACCTGCGAAAGGTATGTGGCTGTATTCCCGTCGATATGCGCTCGCGGCGACGTGTCGCCATCGGGAGACGATGCGTTGTAGGGCAACTGATGCGACAGATACGGAGATTGGTTTTTGGCTGAAAGAGCTGTTACGTCATTGACCTTCGATATAGGAGTACCGTCGGATACTCTTGTTTCGGGTGCTATGTACCAGCCTGAACGGTCGAGATCAACATAGCGGACAGTGCTATACTCAAACGGTATCGTCGTAATATTGACGTCGTCAAACTTATAGAGCGTCATGATATTGACTGCCAAAGCATTATAGTTCGATAGATTGATTATGTTACCTGTAACAGATTGACTGCGAGCCTCGCCGGTAGTTTTATCCGTCCATCGCAACTCATAACCCAGCCAATTGCCGTCGTTAGGTATGGGCAGGGTAAATGTGTTGGTTGGCTTATCGAAGCCGGCATCTGCATCTGCCGTCGTGATATTTTCAACATAGTAACTCCACGGCGAATAAAAGACGTCAATTCCTCCCTCTTCCGGGATATATTTCGTGCGGTAGCGGAACGACATCGCCTTGAAATTTTCCAAAACGCCTTCATCGGTTTCCGAATCAACATAGGTCGTATAGGCCTGTCCGTCTTGCTTCCATTCAAACTCTGTTCCGAGCAAAGTGCTATTAACGTTGGATTTATACGTAATAACACGGTCGGTACCAACCACCGTATTGCCGGTAATATTACGGTTCGAGAGATACGACTCCCATATTGCGCCGTAAACGGTAGCCGTTACCGTAACAGGGATAGAATTATGACCGTTATTGTCGAGAATCCTGATTTCAAAGATATAAGATGCCTCGGCGAGGTCGTTGATATAGAAATTTGTTTCCTGCGAGGGATCAATATCAACCGTCTGGTGTCCGAGTTTGTTTGACCATGTTATTTCGGCTTTGGTGCCACGGGGATCGTCCTGCTTGGGCCATATAAAGTGAACGCGATTGCGCTCGCCGATGGCTTTCAGTTCGGTTTCGTCAAGTTTGCCGAGATACACTATCGGACCGTCTTCGATGAAATCACTGTATTTGCGATCCATCGGAGAACACGAATACAGGAATATCACGGAGAGCGTGATTATAAATCTTACTATATTTTTCATAATGAAATAATTATTAATCGTTTAACATTACTTATCGGATCCAAACACGCTTATTTCGCTTATCATCACAGCGCTTGTCGTTGTGCTGGCGGCAAAACATTTGATCGTTTGAACACGGATATACCTTATTTTCTGATTGGTAGCATTGAGAATAAATTCATGACCATTTTCTATGAGCGCATTGTCTTCGGCTGTACGGTCTCCGGTACCGGGGTAAGGGTCAAACGAGCCGTCGGCTCTTGATATGTAGAAAATACCCAAGTCGAGCCATGCGTCCGGATCATAAATGTCATCTACGAGTTGTGTGGGGTCGGGACCGTTGTAAGACGAGCCGTAAATACGAACTATCTGAGGGTGTCCGCCACGGAACAGATTGGCGGCATCGTTACGAGGCCAGAGCACAAAGCGGCTCAGGTTGTATTGTGCGCCGAGATCAAGCGTAAAATGAGCGGGCAGGGGAGCCGCAGGTTTAGTATGATAGCATTGTGCGCTGGAACCGAGCTTCGTTCCATTGTACAGATAACGGAATTGCACATCGGAACCGCTCCATGAGTGCATCTTGTGTCCCCAGAAATTCGATGGCAGAACCTGATCGGTCTGGTCGGGCACCGACGAACCGTCGCCCGAAAGATTACACAAAGCAACTTCGTTAAAGATGTTTTTTGGAAGTTCCATCTCGTACCATGGTTCGAGCGAGGCTTCTTTTGCGGGCGACCAGTGCCCCCAGCGGTCGCGTACTTGAACACGGAAAGTCTGCATTACTTCCGCTTCATGCCCGCGATTGTAGTATTCGATATTCTTGCTTATCGCATAATCGGTGCCTACTTCAACAAAATCGCCTACCGAATCTTGCTTGAATGTGCGGAATGTCAATTTGGCATTGGTTTCATTTTCCGACAAAACCCTTATCCCCAGAAAGTTGGGAAGAATCTGCATCCTGTCGTAAGCCACCAGATAGGGGGGGCGCAAAGGATTAACTTTGACTATTACCGGTTCCGAATACGTTTCGCCGGCGCTTACCGAATAGATTTTAACCGTATATTCGCCTTCCGCCCCGAAACCATCAACAAGTAGAGAATCGGTATAGAACGAGGCTGTTTGGTTGTATTCGATATTGTCATCGGTAGTCCATACCGCCTTGACATATTTAAGATTCTGATCATTGGGGCGGTCGTAATAGATTATCGAAGCGCCGCTGATGTTTTCGACACTTGTCACTATAACCTGTTTGGGTGTTTCGGTACTGCCCAAAGGCGTATTCATATTGTCGGTACCGCAGGAAGCAAGCAGAAAGGCAAGTGCGCCAATCCCCCAAATGAAAGCCGGCAAACCCCAAATGAAAGTCAAGACACGTGAACCCGCCCCGTCATTGCGAGCGGTGGCGAAACTATCCGTATTCAATTTAGTAATAATATTTTTCATAATTCTTAATTCTTTATTACCATCCATAATTTTGAAGAGTATTTTTGTTACGAAGGATTTCGCCGTCGTGAATAGGCCAGAAATAGTCTTTCGGCGTAAACTTGCGGGTATAAATCCATGTTTCCACATAGTATTCAGCAGCGGTTGCCCCTACAAGATTCCAGCCTGTAATCGGCTTGTTGTATTCTTGCATGGCGAGTTTCCAGCGGCGAATGTCCCAGAAGCGATGACCTTCAAATACGAATTCGTTAAGCGTTTCCTGACGGATAATATCACGCAGT
Source organism: Dysgonamonadaceae bacterium (assembly GCA_031269865.1). Lineage (GTDB taxonomy): Bacteria > Bacteroidota > Bacteroidia > Bacteroidales > Dysgonomonadaceae > JAISUH01. The sequence goes on from JAISYO010000161.1 coordinate 14,029, forward strand.
CCGGCTTGTCGTTTGTATTTGTCGGGGTCATTGGAATAATTGTCCCAGGCGGTTTTAACATCGGGTATTCCGGCTCGTTCGCGCACAATGTTTATATACTGTATCGCCTCGTCGCGAGCGGCTTGTGTATTATTAGCCTCATTGAGTGCCTCGGCATACATCAGATAGAGGTCGGGCAGACGGAATATCGGGAAAGGATAGGTGGTTCGCGTAATGGTTGTTGAGCCTGAAAACGCTGTCAGCCAGTGGATCTGTTTTTTAGGCCACATACCCGTCATGTTCCACGAGTGCTGGATCGTGTTCTTGGAGTAGTCGTCGCTAGCCCCGCGAGCCTTGGGAAATTGCCCCGTTTCGCTGGTGCTGCCATGACCGAACCAGATGCCGCGGTCGAAACCGATGCTTGCATAGAGGCGCGGTTCGCGATCGAAAAACATTCCCGCCGTCTGTTCGCCAACTGCCAAAAAGTACTGCTGATCGGTACCTACGGTGCGCGGAGTAAAGCGTGCGTTGTAATTCCAAGTCTTGTCTTCGTTAATAGGCACGCCGTTGTTGGTATAAAAGCCGGTGACTATTTTCAACGGTACGGCATAATTGTTACGGTTGGAAGTCTGTCCGTTAGCGTTTGTCGCGTTGAAATCGCGTGGGTGGGCTTGATCTTGAATGGGACTTCCTGCCCATGCGCGAGAATCCGCCCACAAAATTTCTTCGTTCCAGCGTTCAACCATCGAGCCGCGGATACTGAGTTTCAGCCGTGTACGGTCGGAAATATTACCGAACTGCGTACCGGTAAAGCGGTACAGATGATCAACGGCTATTTCCGGGCTGTGGTAGAAGTCGATGGCTTCTTTACAGGCTTCGGCAGCACGTTTCCACAAAGCTGTTTTCTCTTCCTCAGACTTGCTGGGATTGAAGATTTCAATGCCTCGGTTGTCCTTCAAGCCTACATAATCGGTATTGCCGTTAAAGAGCGGGCTGGCGAAGGTAACGAGCATCTTTGCCCTCATGGTCAGGGCTACGCCTTTGGTAATGCGTCCGAGCTGTGTCGAGGGATCCTGAGCGGTTAGCATGAGGTTGTTGCTCGCAAGCACTTCGTCCATCTTGGATATGCAGTATTCTACGCACTCGTCCATCGTGTTACGGTAAACGTGAGTTGTTTCCGTATCGTCGGTTACCGACAGATTGACGTCTTTGATGGGTATCGGGCCGTACATCCGTATCAGATAGAAATGAAACCATGCTTTCAGGACATTGACTTCCGCTATCCAGTTATTTTTTTCTTCCACGGAAATATCCGGCACGCGGTCGATATTGGCGAGGAAGATGTTACAGTCGCTGATGCCGCGATAGAGATTCCTGCCGCTCTGGGCACCCCGCCAGAAGTCCATATAGGGGTCGTTTGAGCGTTGATTGCCTAAGGCAAGCTGTTTGGGGGCGCCACCGCCGTATTCAGCCGACAGCCATATTTCGTCGCCTCCGAGCAAAGCAGGGTCGCCATCCTGAGTACCCGAATAGGGTATGTAGGAATAGCAGGTAAAGAAGAATTTTTCAGCTTGCGAGCGCATGGAAAACGCATTGTCTTCGATTGTCGCAATCATATCCGGCACGATGTCGAGAAAGTCGCAACCGTTTAAGGATAGCGTAAGCAAACCGGATAAAATAAATTTCGATATATTTTTCATATTATTCTGTTGTTTAGAATGTTACATAAAGCCCCAAATTGAACGACCGCTGAATGGGATAGCCCAGGCCTTTGCCCGCCATCTCAACATCCCACAAGTCAAATTTGCTTATACAGAACAGGTTCGATCCTGTAACATAGAGTTTAAGTCCTTTCATCATCAGTTTTCTGACAGTCTTTTCGGGCAAGTTATATCCTATTTCCAGCTGTTTGAGGCGAAGAAAAGCACCGTCGCGCATGAACCACGTATTGCGGTAGTTGTTGTGATTGACTTGGGCAAGCGATGTTGCCAGGCGAGGCCACGTAGCGTAGGGATTGCGGTTGGATTCGCTCCAATAACTGTCGGCGATAAATTTCGACAGCGCATTGTGTCCCACATTCGAGCCGGGGGTGTTATTCGTTCCCGTGGTATTGAAGAACGGCGAAACCGTGTTGTAGTCAATCCAAAACGAGCGGTTGTGTACGCCGTTGAAGAAGAAGTTCAACTCCCATCCCTTGTACCCTATCGACGAGCCGAAACCATACTGGATTTCGGGTGTCGTAGGATAGCCTATCGGCGCCTGATCGCGATCGCTGATGATGCCGTCGCCGTTGAGATCGCGATATTTGATGTCGCCCGCCATGACGAGGTTGCTGCCGAATTGCTTGGGCGAGTTGGCTACATCGGCATCGTCGATAAACAGTCCTTCGGCGATGTATCCGAACTGCTGCGTTGTGGAATTGCCCACGCGCAGCTTCCACCACTCGGTTTCGTAGTCGTAATCCTCAAACTTGGTGTATTCGCTGACGGCATAAGTGAAGTTGATGCGGTTTTGTATCCAAAAATCTTTTTTGGCATAGTTGTGCGTGAGCGAGAATTCTGTTCCGTTACCCTTGGCGCGTCCGAGATTTGCCTGCGGATTAGCCCACAAACCCATCGAATAGGGTATAGTGGTGCGGTCTTGCAGGATGTTTGTACGGTTTTCGCGGAAATACTCCCAGATGACGACAAGATCTTTCCACAACGTCAGCTCCATCGCCACGTTTGTCTTGTACGACACTTCCCATGAAATATTGGGATCGGCGTAGCGGCTGATGGAAATACCTCCGCGGCTGTATCCGTTCTGCTCGTAACCGAACGAATAGCCGTTGCCGGAGTTGAGATTGACGCTCGACAGATAGAGGAAGCGATCGTCGCTGATATTGTCGTTACCGGCAAGCCCGTAAGAACCGCGCAGTTTCAATTCCGTAACGGTTGAGTTGAGCGGTTGGAAGAATTTTTCTTTCGACATCATCCATCCCGCGCTTATCGAGGGGAAGAAACCCCAGCGATTTTGGGTAGAGAAGCGTTCCGAACCGTTGTACCCGAAGTTGCCTTCAATAAAATATCTGCTCAGATAGGCGTAGGAAAGCCTGCCTGCAAGCCCCACATTGCGGTAAGGCAGCGAACCGAGTACGGTAAATGCGTCGTTGGCGGTAGCCGGAATCGTCTGGTTACGCAGGGTAAATACCAGCTGGGCGCCGAGATCGTGATCGTTGAAACTGCGGTTGTAATTGAGCGCCGACTCAAAATACATCGTGTTTTTCACATCGGGCATCTCAACAAGCGATTGCAGACTCTCGCCGTTGGCGTCGGGGTTGATGATGTCCACATGGTATTCGCCTGTCAGGTAGTTGTGATCCATCAGTTTGTAGAAATAAGGCGAATACTGACGGCTGATGGCGTTTGTGGCGTAACGTTTGGTGTTGTACAACGCCCTTAAACGCAAGCCTTCGGTAATAAAACCGAGGTTCTGAATCAGTTCCATCTGGGCGCCCATCGTCGATTTGTTGTATTGGCGGTATCCCTTAACCAGCTCGGCGTAAGGATTGACATACTGTCCGTCTTCGGCGTTGCCGAACATGGTGTGCTTGACAAACCGATGATCTTCGTCAATCGGATAGTATGCCGGAAACAGTACCGGATTGGCTTTCATAATAAACTCGTACTGGCGCGAACCACTGCCGAGCGGGCCGGTATAGTCTTCAAACGTACCGTCGAGGCTTACCTTCATTTCCGTCGTTTTTGTCAGATTAACGTTCACGTTCGAGCGCAAGCTGTAAATATTCAAGTCGATATTGTTATTGAAATTGTTTCTGCTGTCCACTTCCAAAATGCCATTATCTTTTGAGTATGAGGCTGCCACATAATATTTTGCCACTTCGCCGCCGCCGCTCACATTGACGTTTACGCGCTGGTTGGCGGTGTAGGGTTTGAGCAGTTCGTCGTGCCAGTTGGTAGCCGGATACAATAAGGGATACAAGCCGCGAGCCGTATTTTCGATCTTTTCGTCGGAATACAGCAGCGGATCGCCGATGGCGCGGGTAATGATAGCCTCGTTGTGCATCCGCATATAAGTTATCGGGTCTGCCAATTCAATTTCTTTTGTCGGGCTTGAAAACGTGTTCTCAATACGGATATTGAGTTTCGCTTTGCCGACTGTACCTTCTTTTGTTTTGATCAGAATGACACCGTTGGCACCGCGTGCGCCGTAGAGGGCTGTCGCCGCCGCATCCTTCATTATCGAGAAACTCTCAATATCGTCGGGCTGAATACGCGCCAGCTCAGTCTTTTCTATCTCAATGTTGTCCACAAGTATCAGCGGATCAACATTGTATCCGAAAGTCGTAACGCCGCGAATAAAAAAATCGGCATTGTCGGCTCCCGGCTCTCCCGACGACTGATACGAAATCATACCAGCCATCTGCCCTGCGAAAGCCGTTGTCAGGTTGCTCGAAGGCACTTTCAAATTTTTCGGCGAGATAGTGGTAATCGCCGCCGACACACTCTCTTTCTTTTGCGTGCCAAAAGCCACAACCGTAACTTCTTCCAACTCATCGGTCTTGGGCGCTAAGCGTATGTTCAACACTCTTTTTTCGCCGATGGCGACTGTCTGCGGTTCCATCCCGATAAAGGAAAAGACCAACTTGTCTGTGGGCAATACTCGAATCTCGAATGTCCCGTCAATGTCTGTAATAACACCTCTGGTGGACTTGTCCACCAAGACATTAACACCGGGTAACGGATCGCCCGTATCCGCATCCACTACCGTTCCCCCCACGGTTACCTGCTGCTGTGCACGCACACACAACGGTAACGACAAAAAAATCAATAATAGCAATCTCAATTTTACTTTCATCTCATTTTCACTTGTTTAGATTAATAAATTCACTTGTGTAATTTTGTATTTCTCATTCCTTCTGCTTTAAGATTAGAACATAAAATGTATTTATGTGTAATCCACCAAAAATTAACAAATTATCCGCTCATTAAAATAATTGAAATATCTGAACAAACAATCAACCAAACGAAACTCGTGCCTCCTTTTTTTAAGTAAAAGCAAAGTTAAATAAAAAAATCACAACGCTACAAGTTTTTTTGTATTTTAATATTTTTTCTTGTTTTGCGCACCCCCAAAAACCCGAAAAATTCGCCATTAATAATCAGTTAGTTGCGATACAAAAAAGTCAAAAATGGGTGTCCCACGCGAAAAAAGTCGTATATTTGCC
>JAISYO010000163.1 GCA_031269865.1 Dysgonamonadaceae bacterium
CAAGAGCCAAGATTCAAGACGAAACGTCCAACATCTTGGCTCTTGGCTTTCAATTGAATTTGTGTATCCCCTGCGGGGAAAAGCGCGTGGGCAAGGTTGCGTTTCTATTGATATGCAAGGCTCCTGCGGCGTAAATAAAAAATCTGCGCTATCCGCGTCATCGGCATTCTAAAAACCAAGGGGATTGCGGGGCAAGCCCGCAATGACGGTGCACTTTCATTAGCGCATTGGCAGATTGGCAAAATAGCACATTGTCAAAACTTCCGAACGTCTTTCCGTTCTTTCGTCCTTTCTAAAACGGATACCCGATAGCGAAATGGATCGCGAAATCGCGTTTTAGATCCGGCTTGAAAATCGTCCACCGTTCCCCGGCAGGAAGTACGGGGTTGTGTGCCTTCATACCGCCGTCGAGACGAAGAATCAAGAAAGTGAGATCAACACGCAAGCCCACCCCATACGCCGCCGCCAATTGCTTGTAGAATTGGTTGAGTTGGAACAATCCCCCCTGTTGATCTTGATAATTCCTTATCGTCCAAATGTTTCCGGCATCAATGAAACCTGCCAATTCAAACAGAGAGGTTATTTTATGGCGGTATTCCACGCTCATATCCAATCTTATGTCGCCGACGGTATAGGCGAAATAGGACGATGTGCTGTCCGAATTGTAAGTCCCCGGTCCGAGCGAGCGCGTGCTCCAACCGCGGACGCTGTTTGCACCGCCGCCGTAGTATCGTTTTTCGAAGGGGGCTACGATGGAATTTCTGTAGGGCGTGAGCACGCCGATGGCAAAGTGGGTTGCCAACGTTCCTTTTTCGGAAACCGGGTATTTTTGCGCAAAATCGAAATCGGCTTTCAGGTATTCCGCATAACGTATTCCGAGGATTTGTTGGTAGCCTTTGCTGCTGTTGGTAGTACCCCCGCCCAAGGCGGAAACAATGCGTGGAATAAGCCCTGCCACTTCCACCCCGGTGCGAATGTTGAAAGGATTTCTCGGCGCGTTGCGGAACGAAGAATTGGTGTAAGTCGATGAATACGAGGTGGCTGCAATCAACTGCTCGTCGTAACTCAACCGAAGAATGGGGTTGTTCTCGTTGAGGTATTGGTTGGCAAATTCTTCCGATTTCCAAGGCATACGCACGAAAGTGATGTCGAGCGGTTTGAGGGTGTTCATCAATTGCCAATTCATTCGCGTCCACTGCATTTGCGATGAGAGGTTGAAGAATTGCCGCAGGTAAGCGGGGCGTTTTTGGAAATTGATGCCCGCCGAAAATTCGGTTGAGGCAGAGGGCTGATCTTTCAACTGCTTCAAGAGCCACGGCAACAACAGTTGGGGGATGGAAAGCGACGTTTCCACCCCATACTCGTAGTAGCTATGATCGATGGTGTTTTCCCCGTCCGGTTTGGGGACGTATTCGTAAGCCCCGTTCAGTTTCACGCGAAAACGCTCGCCCCCCTTGAAGAAATTGCGGTGTTCGTAGGTGGTGTTCGCCGCCACGCCCAAGTCGCCTGCCGAGTGAGTGCCGTCGAAGCCGAATTGCAAATAGTGCAGACGCCCCGGCATAATGGAAATGTCGGCATCTACAAAATTGCTGTCGTTTCGCAGGGTGGGGGTAAGGTTGATGGTGGTTTGGCTGACAGAACCCAATCCGTTGAGTGAGGAATAGGTACGTTCCAAGAGCCGGTCGGAATACAGCCGTCCCGGACGAAGGAAGGTGTTGTAATACAACGCCCTCTTGCGCATAAAACGATTCTCGCCCGATATGATTTGCATACCGTTGAAGACAACCGTATCGAGCTTGTTGTTGTTGCGGCGCGTGTTGTTTTGGAAGGCGTATGGCGACACGCCGTTGGTAATCGACACCTTGCCCATATAGTATTGTTGGTGGCTGCCGATGCTGTCCGCCGGATTGGTTATTCCCAATGTGAGATCTACCTGATGCGTTCCCACGGTGGTGTCGGCAAGGAAATAGAAATAATCCTTCGTCATATTGTAATAGCCTCTGTTGCGCAAGGTTTGCGCCATATTGGTGCGGGCGTTTTCCAACACTTCGAGGTTGAAAATATCGTTTTCTTTGATAAACCGCAGGTTTCGCCCTTCTTGCAGGATTTTATAGATGGTGGTGTCCGCCGATTGAATGGTGTCGCGGTAATTGCGGATATGGTAGGGTTCTTTCCCTGCTATTTTGTAGGTTACGTCGGCTTTCTTGTTTTTCAACACCACCATCGTGTCCACCTTGGCGTTGAGGTAGCCCAAGTTTTTCAACTGCAACTCGATTTGCTGAGCCGATATGTCGGTGCGGCGTTCGTTGTAGATGACGGGCGCTTCCCCCCATCGGCGCATCAGTCGGTAGTACCACGTGGAATCGTTGGGCGCGGCGCTATAAAAGCCCAAGCGAACTCGCCCCAAAACCGCCCAAGCATTGTTGGGCTTCTGACGGACGAAAGTTTCCATTGCCGATTTGCTGATTCCTTTCCGATCCGTTTCTATGGTGCTTGTGTTCAGCAGGTAACTGCCGTCGGGCACTCGTTTCGTAACGTCGCAGGCGGTTACGAAGAGCGATAATATCAGCATCGGTATGTATTTCTTCATCCCATTCATCACAAATGATGGTTTTATTCGGTTGATTTTTTCGTTTCGGTTGCGGCTTCCCCTGCTTCTGTCTGCCGGGTTGGAATTTCCTCTCTTCTTCTCGGACGGAAACGGAATAAGTCCTTGAACCTCAATCCGTCTTTCGTAATGATGATGCCTGCGCCTTGCGTGGTGGGCGCACGTTTGTAGAAACGTTGGTTGGCGTGGTTGTAGCCGTGGAACATTAACCACGAATAGAGATCGTATTCCAAATCAATTTCCCCCATAAAATTTTCTTTGCCTGCCAACATATCCTTATCCCCATAGCTGAGGTTGGTTTTTATCCTGAGCTTGTCGTCAAACAAGCGTCCTGAAAAATCCACCCCCATACGTGAGTTGTCGAGTGTGCCGTCGTTTGAATCAATGTTGGTGCTGATGCTCCAATTGTTGTTGAGCGCACTCGATAGTAGCGCGTCCAACACCTTCAAGCCGTATCCGGCGATGGTGGCTTCCATATTGCTGCTGCTCGACGCCCCAAGTTTGAAGATTCCGCCTTCCGACGAGGCAAAATCCCCCGACAGCAGAAAAGACGCGAATTGGCGCGTTTTGGCTTCGTCGGTGTTGATGTAACTCTTCACTTTCTGTTGATCGTCGCTCGGCAGATCGGGCGTTTCTATGTCATACGTCAAATTCATACCGTTCAGGTTGCCCTTGATGTAGAGTATGGCGTTTGCAGGAATCCTCGTGCTGTTTCTGTTGGGGAACGCCGATTCGTTGAGCGACTGCAAACTTGCCTTTACCGGGTGGTAGGTTGTGATGTCGAACTGCGTGTTCAGGGGATCGCCCACCATCGTCAGTTTGCTGCCTTTCCTGATGTTGAAATCAATGCTTTTCAGCCCTTGGAAATTGTAGTGGAACTTTCCGCTTTCGGCGATAAAGTCGCCGCGGACGGTTACCGACGGTACGGTTTTCGTGTTGTAGTTGATTAACAGCTCGCCGTTTCCGTTGATATTCAGGTTGTTTCCTGCGGCATCAATGATAACGCCCGCGTTGAAGTCGGAATTTAGGTTCACGCGCGCCCGAATGTTGATGGGCATAGCGTTTGCCGATGCCGCGTTTTGCGTGGCGTTCTTGTCTTTTTTCAAAAATGCAAGCGAATCGACTTCCTGCGGCGTGTTGATGTATATAATATCTTGATATTCAGTTGCTGTTGCTGTCTGCGGAACCTCTATCGTGATGCTGGAATGGCTTTGGTTGCGCAGGTTGGCATCGCCGTAAATACCATTGGACGAGCCCGACAGCGTGATGTTGCCACTCAATTTCAATGAGCCGTATGCCATCAAGTCGCTTCTTTCGGGGTTGTTTAGCAACATAAAATCGTTCAGGCTGAGGCTCGCGGTATAAGCCATATTCCCGAAATTGGCGTGCGTGAGCGAAAGGTTCAGTTTTGCGGTGTGGTTGTTGTCGTCGCGGATAACGAGGTTGTTCAACCCCACGTTGTCTTTCGAGATGTGTATCGTGTCGGAAATGTGGTAGGTAACGTTGGAAAACGCCACTTTCATAATTCCGTCGTCCACGCCGAGCCAACCTTCGGTAAGGGGTGCCGATGTTTTTCCGCTGATTTTCAAATCGGAATTGATTGTCCCCGACAATTGGCTGAACATAGATTCGGAAAAAGGTTGCGCCCAAGCCAATGGCAGTTGGTTCAACTTGACGGACACGTCCATCGGATCGGTTTCCTTGGTGGGGACAAAACCTGCGATGTAGAGATGCCTGAATCCGTTTTTCGTGAGTTGCGCGTCAATGTCCAAGCCCGTGTTTTTCATATCCCGAATGGCTTTCATTCGCAGGGTGCCTATCGTGTCGTTGTGCGCCATCAGGTTTTCGATGCGAAGATTGCGGGTGTGGATAATGGGCTTGTCCAAGGCTTGGCGGACAACGATGTCGCCGTTGATGTTTCCGCTGATGTTCTTCATCTTGATTGCCGCGAGGATATTGGCAATTTCGGCGTTGTCAAAATAGGCGCGGATCGTGTCGTTTCTGTTTTTGGATGCCACCCCCTCGATGCCGATCATCAAATTGCCCCTTTGCGAAAGCCCGAAGTTGTTGATGACGATTGAGTCCTGCTTCTGCACGATGCTTGCCGGATTCAGCGAAAAAGTTTCGGCATTCAGGGCGATGTCAGAAGGGTGCAGTTGTATGTTGGTGACGAGTTTGTCCTGAAAATCGCGAAGGAAGCCTATCGAAACGTCAATTTTCCCATTCGCTTGCGCCACCGGATTTTGCAAATTGAACAACAGTCGGTTCGTTACCGAATCGGCTTTCGCGAGGGAAGTCAGCCTGGCGTTGATGTGTCCGTTGTCTTGCACGAGGTAGGTGTTGGTGTAAAAATTGATGCCGCTTTCGGGCGTGGTTGATAGATTGACTTTCGATTCCCTGATGTCGTTGCTTCCCATCATCAACCTTGGGAAATAGGCGTTTACCTTCACTGTTTCCACCTCTGTCATATCCACGTTTCCTTCGATAGAGCCTTGTTCCACGTTGTATAGCGGCAGCGAAAAGGCGTAGGACAAGTCTTCGGTGTTCTTGACTGTAACGCTGAAATTGAATTTGTTTTTGCCTGCCCCTTCCTTTTTGTGTTCGTGCATCGGCAACACCGAAGGCAGGTGCGGACTTAGCGCGTGTAGAAACTCATCGCCGATGGTTGATAGGTAATAATCGCCGTGGACTTCCGCTTCGAGAAATTCAGAATAGAGTTCAACCCGTTTGTGTTTCGTGCTGTCTATCAACGCTTCCAAGTAGATGTTGCCAGGGTTGTAGAAGAAATTCTCGTCGGATAGCGACAAGCTGTCGAGGAGGAGTGTCCCTGCCATATCGTCGATGGTTTGCCCTTTCAAATCGGCGTTGATGCGGGCTGTCAAAATCGGGTGCTGCCATTTTTCGCGCGTGAAAAAGGGCGTGAGCAACAGTTTGTCGATGTTTCCGTGGAGGCTGATGTCCATTCTTTTCCCAAATTCCATATTCGCTTGCAAATTGAACTTGCTCAGCGGATTGTCTATCGCGATATTCCCCCCGACGTTATCCCCGTCGTAAAGCAAGTCCACGAACATATTCCGGTATTTGTATCCCTTGTAGGATATGGCTTCTATCGTCCCTATTGCCGTGGCAATCATCTCGTTGTCGGCTTTCATCTCGAAGCGGGCGTCCACGTCGAGCGAGAGGCTGTCCGCCTCGATTTGGTTGCCGATGATGCTCGCCAAGTGCAGGTTGTGCGTTTTCAGGTTGGCTTCCACCCCGAAAGCCGAAAAATTGCGGTTCGCGTTGCCCGTCCCTTTAATCAGGACTTTGCCGGGGGTGGTTTTTATATTTCCGTCAATGGAAAAATGGCTCAGTTTCCCATCGGCTACCAACTGCAAATCAATATCTTTCAACGCCATCACTTGTTCGGGAAGCAACAAATCGGGACTGCCGATGCGAGAGAAGGTTTGAATGTCGTCCGCCGTGGTTTTAATCCTGTCGAGGCATATTTCCAAATCGGCGTCTTGGTATTTGGAGCAGTCCGAAATGTGTCCGCTCGCGACAACGGACGTGGTGTTTCCGTATTCGGCGCGGAGTTTTTTCAAATCCACCAACGGCAGTTGCCCCGAAGCGTCGATGTCGAACGAGAGCGGTTGCGAAAGGCTTTTCAACTGCGCGGCGAAAAGAGCCGCGTCATTTGCTTGCACGTCGTCGCCCCGCGCCTTTATCGTAAATTCTTTCGTCTGCACGTCGTATTCCGCCTCTGAAACGTCGATTTCGGAATCATTGATTTTCAAATTCAGCCCGTCGCTCGCGAATTTCTTTCCTTTTGAGGTGGCAGATGCGACGAGTTGATGGACGACAATGCCCGATTGCTCGCTGAAATTCAATTCGTTGATGCTCGCTTCCATATTTTCCATATCGAACGAAGGCAAGTCCGCTTTCAAGTTGAAGCGATCGACGCGGATATGGTTGGCGTTGAAAAGCCCCGGCGTTTCCGCTTCCGACAAAATGTTGTAGTGCAGGGTCCCGTTTTTGAGTTCGATATCCATAATGCTGATTTTCATCGGCTTGTCATTTTCTTTCTTCGGCTTCGGTTCTTTGGGCGCGAAGGCGTCTATGATGAATTGGAAATTGAAGGGGCTGTTCGCGGAATCGCGGGAAACCTTCGCCGTGAAATTTTCGAGATGCACCGCTTCGAGCGACAGTTGGTGGTTCAGCAGGTTCATCGCGTTGATGCGGGCGGAAAGCGTTCCGGCGTAAAGCAGGGTGTCTTTCCCTTGATCTTCCACGTACAACCCGCCCAATTCCACGCGGTTGAACAGCTTGATGCGAATGCTTTTGAGCGACATTTCGGTTTGCAGCTTCGGTTGCAGTTTGCCGAGGGCAAAATCGGCAGCCCATTTCTGCACCGCGGGTATGCTGAAACTCAAAAAAAGCAATACATTCACTAAAACGATTGCCAACAGGATATAGGCGGATATTTTAATTACTCTTTTGATATACCGAGCTTTATAACGTTATATTGCAAAGTAGCCTTCGGGTTTGAATCACTTTTATCCTCTGATTTAAACGAATAGACTTCAAGCACATTTATTTGAGTGCAATAATACGAAAAAAAATCGTTCTGAATGAGGGTTGTAATGTTGTTTTAACGAAAAATAGGGGTTTTTTCGTTTCCGCGCCCAAGGAAAAAGGGCTGTTTTTCTTTTAAAAGAGCAGAAAAAAGTAGCTGAGAGTGCTATATTTCGTTAAAATTTAAACAGCTTCTTATAGCGGACACGGATTACCAATCCTTATACCCATAGCAATCGCATTGCAAATGCGATTGGGCGGATAATGGGTTGTTATTCATTATCTATTAAACAATATCTATTTTAGATAAAGTTATAAATAACTAATAATCAAACTCATACCGATATTCCCCCTCGTTGCCAACCCCGTCGGAAACCCTAAAAACCAATTCCTGTTTTCCCCTCGTGAGCCTTCCGGCATCGAACACGTAGGTATAGACCTTGGATTTCACGTCGTGCGAGAAAAGCACAAATTCGCCGTTGATCGTCCCCCTGAAACTCGAAACCCCGCTTTTGTCGTCCGTCAGGCGGAGCCTGATGCGTTTTTGCGCGATCCATTTTGCCGAGTCTATGGGGGTAATTTGGGGCGCGATGCTGTCTGTGTCAATCGCGTACCGTCCGCCCAACTCGTTGATTTTAAACTCAACGCCACCGTTTTTGTAAACGCCGCCCACCCAAGCGGCATTCCCCTTTTTGTCGAGCTTCACTGCGCCGTATTGGGCGCGATTGTCGAGGCTGTCCGTTTTCAATTTTATCCAAGCGTTCACGTTGCGATGCAGGGGCACCGGCTTGTCGTTGATAATATAAATATCTGAAAAATAGAGCAATGACTGTATTTTTCCGTGATGAAAACAAAAATTGCTGTATAAATTCCCTGTTGGGATATACAAAGAAAAATCGAAATGAACCACCGAATTGTCCAAGTTCGAAGCCATAAATTGCGGGCAGTCGGGCGAAGGGATTTCCGCGCGTTTCCCCTCGATGCCGAAAGTGTAAGTCGTTGTGTTTCCGTGCGCGTCTTCCAATTCGTAGGTTAATTCGTAGGGGCGTTCTTCGTCGATGACGATATATCCGCCGTTCGCAACGTGTTGGTAAAACGGCAGGGAGTTCCCCTGCTCTACGAAGGACTGCATAAAAAACGAGTTTCGTTCACGCCAATCCTCAAAATCAATGAAACTGTTCAAGAGGCGCGTTTCATTGAAAGAGAAACGGTTCACGCTGCTGCCGAAAACTTGTTTTCCGTCCACGAAAAGGCGGACGGTTTTCACGCCATACACGTTGTTTTGCCCGTTCATTCTATCGTAGGCTTTCACGCCCACGCCGATTTTCCCCCACGCGCTTACGCCCTTCAAGGCTTGTGGCACCCCGGCTTTCGATTTCGTTATCGTCGTCCGAAAGGGTTCGGTGGCGTTGTTTACCACGCCTTTACCCATTGCGGGATAGATGGCGATGCCCCTAATGTCGGGCTTTTGCGTGTCGGCGATGGAAAGGTGGTAGAATTTGAGCGGATCGATGGCTTCTTCCGATTCCGTGTCGCGAATCTCAAAATGAAGGTGCGGTCCGCCCGAGCCCCCGGTGTTTCCGCTCAACGCGATTTGCTGCCCCTTTTTTACGGGGAATACGTCCGGCGGAACCGTCAGATCCACGCGGAAACTCTCTAATTCGTATTGTTTTTGCTTTGCGTAATCGGCAATAGGCTTCGAAAAATCGTTCAAATGTCCGTAAACGCTCGTGTGTCCGGTGGCGGGGTGCGTGATATACAATGCCAAGCCGTATCCCGACGGCGAAATAAGTATGCGCGACACGTATCCGTCGGCGACGGCGAAAACAGCTTTGTTGGAAACGCCCTGCGTCTTGAAATCAAGTCCCGAATGAAAGTGGTTGTTGCGCAATTCGCCGAAATTCGCACTCAACGCCGGAGGAATATTCAGCGGATTCTGATACGATTGGGCGAAAAGAGGCGACGAACCGGCGATGAAAAAATGGAAAACACACCCCAAAACGAGAATTTTCTTTGATGATGGATATTGCATACGCATATAATTGTTTCTTTTTAGCAAAGGTAGTGAAAAAAACAATTACGAATTAAAAATTACGAATTGCGAAACAACGTTTGAAAGTTTAGGGCTTGGAAATTTGGGTGTTTGGGGTATGCCGTCATTCCACGCTTGACACGGAATCCCCTGAAAGCCTCATTTAAAAGCAAAAGCACTCTTAGTAGCCAAAAACAGCATACGCAAAACCACCCTTATCCCTTATTTGCCTTGCCCCCGTATCTACAAGGGTAGGATGGCTATAAGGGCGATGGAGGGATACCCGTGCCTCTGTCATTCATCCAACACCTGATTTTCGCATTTAATCTTTTGCAAATCAATATCTTTACGATACATCCTGCTCTTTGGCTCTGTGTCGGGGATCATCAACCCATAACCTATATAAATAGAGGCTTTGATAAATTCCCAGTCAGAACCCTCCTTGTAAGAAACGGTATAAG
>JAISYO010000187.1 GCA_031269865.1 Dysgonamonadaceae bacterium
ACACCCCGCCACCTACCTGTATATCCTCAACGATTTGGAAACGGCAGGCTATTTCTATCACGACTTGATGCAGATTTCCGCCTCGAAAAACGTCCTCTTTTTCCCGTCGGCGTTCAAACGCGCGGCGAAATACGGACAAATCGACAACGCCAACGAAGTGCTGCGCACCGAAACGCTCAGCCGTTTGCAGGGCGGTGGCGAAGCGTTGATTATCGTTACTTATCCCGACGCGGTGGCGGAAAAAACCGTTTCCCAACAAACCTTGCAAGAAAACACGCTTCGCCTCTCGGCTGGCGAAAAGGTGGACAGCCAATTTGTGTCGGACGTGCTGGATTCCTACGGCTTCCAATATGCCGATTACGTTTACGAACCCGGACAATACGCCACGCGGGGAAGTATTCTCGACGTGTTTTCGTTTTCGAGCGAATTTCCCTTCCGCATCGACTTCTTTGGCGACGAGGTGGAAACGATCCGCAGTTTCGACGTGGAATCCCAACTTTCGAAAGAACGTTTTTCCGAAATCCGCATCGTGCCGGAATTTGGCAAGTCGAAATCGAAAAACGCCACCTTTTTCGACGCGCTGCCGAAAGACAGCATCATCGGCATCGAAGATTTGCGCTGGGTGCAAAGCCGCGTGGAATCGGTGTACGCCGACGAGCTGCACATCGGCGTGCAGGACGAAGAGTTTGTGAAAGCCGATTTGCTCTCGAAGCCCGAATTTCTCGCCGCCGCCGCTCCTTTCCGCCACCTTCGTTTCGACAACGTTTCCAACGAAACCTTCGACGCCTCGTTGCAATTCCACACTTCGGAACAACCGCTCTACCACAAGAATTTTGAGATGCTCGCCGATTCGCTGCGCGACTACCTCGGCAAGGGCTACACGATATACATTCTCAGCGACAGCGAAAAACAACAGCAACGCCTGCACGACATTTTTGAAGACAGGGGCGACGACATTCCTTTCACGTCCGTGGGCAAAACCCTGCACGAAGGATTTTCTGACGAAACGTTGAAAATCTGCTGTTTTACCGATCATCAGATTTTCGATCGCTTCCACAAATACAGCCTCAAATCCGACAAGACGCGATCGGGGAAAATTGCACTCACTCTCAAAGAGTTGAATCAGTTTCAGCCGGGCGATTACGTGGTGCATATCGATCACGGCGTGGGCAAATTCGCCGGGCTGGTGCGTATGCGCATCGGCGACAGCGTGCAGGAAGTCATCAAGCTCACTTACCTGAACAACGATGCCGTGTTCGTGTCGATTCATTCGCTGCACAAAATATCGAAATACAAGGGGCGCGAAGGCGAGGCGCCGCAACTCAACAAGCTCGGTTCGGGCGCGTGGGAGCGCGTGAAGGAACGCACCAAGACGAAAATCAAGGACATCGCCCGCGATCTCATCAAACTTTACGCGCAACGGCAAAACGAAAAGGGATTCGCCTTCGCGAAAGATTCCTACCTGCAAAACGAGCTGGAAGCCTCGTTTATGTATGAAGACACGCCCGATCAGATTAAAACCACGCAGGACGTGAAACTCGATATGGAATCCGAACACCCGATGGATCGCCTCGTCTGCGGCGACGTGGGTTTCGGAAAAACGGAAATCGCCGTGCGTGCGGCATTCAAGGCGGCGACAGACGGAAAACAAACCGCCGTGCTCGTCCCCACAACCGTGCTCGCCACGCAACATTACCATACCTTTCGCGATCGATTGAAAAATTTGCCCTGCCGCGTGGATTATTTGAGCCGCGCCCGTTCGCCGAAAGAGCAGAAAGAAATCCTCGCCGATTTGAAAGAGGGCAAGATAGACATCATCGTCGGCACGCACCGCCTGACAGGTAAGGACGTGCAGTTTAAGGATTTGGGGCTGTTGGTTATCGACGAGGAACAGAAATTCGGCGTTTCCGTGAAAGAGAAACTGAAACAACTGAAAACGAGCGTGGATACGCTGACGATGACTGCCACGCCCATTCCGCGCACGCTGCAATTTTCGCTGATGGGCTCTCGCGATTTGTCCATCATATCCACGCCACCGCCCAACCGCTATCCGGTGCAAACCGAAGTGCACACCTTCGATTTGGAAATCATCAAAGACGCCATCAATTTTGAGATGAGCCGCAACGGGCAGGTTTTCCTCGTGAACAACCGAATCCAACACATTTACGAATTGGAAGCCTTGTTGAAACGCGAGACGCCCGGTGTCCGCATCGCCGTCGGACACGGACAGATAGAGCCGAAAAAACTTGAAACCATCATCGAAGATTTTGTGAACCACGAATACGACTTGCTGATTGCCACCACTATCATCGAGTCGGGGATTGATATGCCAAACGTAAACACCATCATCGTGAACAACGCGCAGAATTTCGGGCTGAGCGACTTGCACCAATTGCGCGGACGTGTCGGGCGCAGCAACCGCAAAGCCTTCTGCTACCTGCTCGCGCCGCCGTTATACTCGTTGAGTAGCGATTCGCGCCGCCGCCTGCAAGCCATCGAGAATTTTTCGGAACTGGGAAGCGGTATCCACATCGCCATGCAGGATTTGGACATTCGCGGCGCAGGAAACCTGCTGGGTGCCGAACAGAGCGGGTTTATCGCCGATTTGGGCTACGAAACCTATCAGAAAATCCTTGCCGAAGCCGTTCAGGAATTGCGCAAAGAGGAATTTTCGGAACTCTTCCGCGAACAGCAGGAGGAAAAGGCGCAGCGCGACGACAGTTTCGTGGACGAAGTCCTCGTGGAAAGCGATTTGGAACTTATGTTCCCCGTTACCTACATTCCCAACGACTCTGAGCGCGTGGGCATCTACCGCGAATTGGACAATCTGGAAACCGAACTCGAAGTGATGGATTTCACGAAACGCCTCGAAGATCGCTTCGGGAAAATTCCGGCGCAGGGGCGCGAACTGATCCGCATCGTCCGCCTGAGGCGCATCGCCAAAGAGTTGAGCTTCGAAAAATTGGTGCTGAAAAACGACTTGATGACGTTGTTCCTCATTTCCGACAAGGATTCGCCTTATTACCAATCGAAAGCCTTCGACAAACTGCTCGCCTACGTCCAAAAATATCCGCGCCGATGCCAACTGCGCGAGCTGGGGAAAAAACGCTCTGTCGTGATTAAGGAAATAAAGACGGTGGAAGAAGCCTGCGCGGTGCTGGAAGAAATGAAGACGACGTAGGGGGGGGGAATGGCGTGGCGTGTCTAAACTCACACGAAACAGCGTTGTCTGACCTTAATTACACTCCTTAAAAACACAATATTATCTATAAATCCCCAAGATATTTTTAGAAGCTGTTTAAATTTTAACGAAATCTTTAATTACGGTTTTAGAAGCTATTCTCAGCTTCTAAGAAAAAAATGAGGCTGCCCAAAAAATACTTTTGAGACAGCCCCATTCGTAAAGATGTTTGATGAATTATTTGAAAATTTCCGCAAGCTTTTCAGTGAGGGCATCCCCACGCAAGTCTCTTGCTATGATTACCCCATCCTTATCGAGCAAGAAATTCGATGGGATAGCCTGTACTCCATACAACAGCGTTACTTCATTTTTCCATCCTTTCAGGTCAGAAAGTTGTACCCAATCTAATTTATCATCGGCAACAGCTTTAAGCCATTTGTCCCGCTTGTCGTCGCAGGAGATGCCGATGATGGTAAATCCTTTGTCTTTGTATGCGTGATATGCCTTCACGACATTGGGATTTTCTGCGCGGCAAGGACCGCACCATGAAGCCCAAAAATCGAGTAAAACGTACTTCCCGCGAAAATCAACTAATTTTACCACAGCGCCGGTAGAATCAGCCTGAGCAAATTCCGGGGCAGGTTTGCCGATAGATACTGATTTCCATTTGTCCACTTGTTTTTGAACAGTAGCCTTTAATTTTAACGAATCCGAAATGCCCGAAAATAAGTCCAGCACCGCTTGCGCCTCATCGCCATCGGGGCTGTATCCCGTAATTTTACGGAAAAGCGAAAGCAAGGCAAACTGAGACGCCGGATTTTCTTTGATGAAATCGGTAGCCAAAGACTTTTCTATATTGGCAATAGAATCGTAACGAGCATCAATGGCGGCTTCTTGCGCCTGTCTTTCTTCTTTTGTTAGTTCTCTTAATTTCGAATAAAAATTGGAGTAAGCCTCATCGACAGGTTTGGCGATTTCTTTCCATTTAGCGGCATCGACATTGATAGGGGATACCACCTCTGCCTTTTTTACCGAATCTTTGCTGGTTACGGTTATCACGCCGGGTTCCAGATAAAAACTAAGCAAATCTTTTGAGGCTGTATAACCATTGACTGTCGTATCCGCACTAAGGGCGAGCACCGCTCGTACCGGCTCGTCAATCGTTCCCTGAAACGTGAAAGAATTATCCTTCACGATGACAGAGTCTTTCTTGTCCCTGCCCTGTACAAGCCACGCCTTTGCAAGCGGCGTATTTTCAACCGTAACCGTTACCAAGTATTCATTACTCGGTTTCTGTTCGCAGCCGATCATAAAAACAGCGGCTGCCATTACCATAAATAATCTGTTCAACTTTTTCATTTTGTTTGTAATATATAAAAGATAAATAAATGTCTTTGGAACAACAAAGATACATAATTAATATTGATTTTGTTGTATATTTCCTTGACTTGAAATAATTTCCGTATTTGGAATGGGAGACGCCCACTTACGGTCGCCCTTGTTCAATGTATAATTGACAGGGGGGGAGCCGCTTTGAATGGCGGTTCCGTCGAAGGGGTAGAACGTTTTTGAAAGAGCCTCGTCGTCAAACGCATCATCGTTGGTGTTAAAGCGACGAATATCAAAACGTCGTATATAAAACGGCATTTCCCTCCTGCGTTCCTCCAGTATCTTTTTGACGGCATCTTCCCGTGAGGACGCAGTAAGATTTACAATATTGGCAGGTGCTGCGTTGTCAAACCGTTTAGCCCTGAGTATATTAACAGTTGCAACCGCTCCGTTAATATCTCCTTGTCGGGCTTGCGCCTCAGCTTTTGTAAGCAACATTTCTGCCACAGTTGGTCCGGCTGGAATACGGTCTTTGAAAAAGAAAATATAACCATACCAGAAGTGAGCAGGATTTGTCATCAATGCAGGACTGTCGTATGAATAACCTTCCACAAAGTGATATTTGAAACGGAGGTCGAATTGCTGGTCATAGATAGCCACTAATTCCGGACTTGGCACATACCACCAAGAACCGTAATAATGCAGTCTGAAATAATAAAATTCGGGCCATCCTATCATATCAATAAAATTAGTTTGGTTATCATACGTGTAGGGATACAATACGTCGAAATTCTCAAAATAATCCGGCTGTGCTGGATCCGGATAGATTTTTATAGGGGAACGCGAAACGGTACTGTAATACATGTCGGTATTGTAATCAAGTAACTGATTATATTCCGACAAAGCAGCCTCGGCATATTGCTGTGCTTTGACGTAATCGTTACGTCCCAACCAATAGCGGGCAGCATAAGCATTGGCAGCTCCGATATTGCCACGCCAATGGCGCACTCTGCCATCTTTCAGCAGATGAGCTTTGATTTTGAGTGCTTCCTCTATGTCGGATTCAATCAATGCGTATGTATCGGCAAGATTGGATCGCTCCGACAATTCCTCAAAACTGGTAGATTGTTTAAGTGCAAGCCCTAACTCATCTTTTGTTTCTTCTGTGTATGGAAGAGTGTATGTATGCGCCAGTTCGAGATAGCTAACCGCCCTAACAAGGTGGGCTTCCGCTCTTAGTTCAGATTTTTCTGCCTCCGTACCTGTAACTTTACCCAAGTTGTTAAGTACCAAGTTAGCCCTGAATATTTTTCCGTATTCCGCCGTCCATGCCGAAGCGCGAGTGTCGAGCGGCAAATATTGGGTGTCCCAGAAGCCGGCATATATGATGGGCAAAAAAGTAAACGAAGCCGGACGGGCATTGTAGAGTTCGAGTGTCAATCCAAAATCGTCATGGCCGGCAACCGATTCGTTGTTGGTTACCTGATAAAAAGCCGTGAAGGTTTCCAGTACGGCATCTAATTGACTTGCGGAAGTGATGACCTGCGAGGTGCTTTTCGACGGCATTTTGTCGAGAAAGCCATCACACGATGAAGTAACGGCAAACGATACTACGGAAAGTATAAATAATGAGATTTTTTTAATCATGACTGTAAAGTAATTAAAGTTTGACTTTTAAACCGAATGTGTACTGGGGCGTCAGTTTAAATCCGCCTCTCGGAAATTCGGGATCTTCGTTGTATTTATTGAAATAGATGGAAAACAAGTTGTTTCCCTGTGCAAATAATTGCAGGTTTTTCAAACCGACGCTCTTGCCAATGCTTGATGGCAAATTGTATGTCAGATTGATTTCCTGAAAACGAATATGTCCGGCATCTTCAACCAGATAATCAAGATATTGATGGAATCTGTCCCAGAAATAGTAACGACCTTCGATTTCTCCATTCATCGGAAGCGGGACGATTTTCATCGGATCTCCGTTAAGCACCTCGTTCAACTTGCTGTTTGGCAATACCCGGCCATTCCATACGGGAGGATAATTGAATGATTCACGACGGAATACATGCCCAATCTTACCTGTAACAATAAACTGTAAGTCAAAATCATACACTTTTAGTCCGTTGGTAAGTCCAATGATCAAAGGGGCAACGGTAGTTCCGCCGTCCACACAGAACTTGGTGGCGTCGCCTGTTGTCCATGCCCCGAAGTTGAAAAACGAGTCTCCTGCCCCTTTTACCGTAGGTTGCCAGTTAGGGGAGGCTTCCGTGCCGAGATTCCTTACGCCGTCGTAAACGTATGACCAGATGGCGTTAGCGTTATGTCCTTCAACAAATACAGGCGAAGACATGGTCAAGTCGTAGCCTTCATAACTGGCTTTAAACAGACTGGTTACTTTATTG
>JAISYO010000008.1 GCA_031269865.1 Dysgonamonadaceae bacterium
CAAGACTGCTGCAAACAATTTATTTATTATCTGTTTCATAATGTTTGAATTTTTATTAAATAAAAGCCATACCCATCTTCACTTCCACACCGTTTTCGTCCAACAAAGGTTGTCCGTCGTGTTCGTCTTTCCACCTTTTCAGGTAGTGATTGACTTGTATTAACAGTCCAAAACCGAATTGCGAAGAAGGGATTCTCGAATTAAACACTGTTTTCGGATTTTCCGTTTCCGCGTCGTATTCAAACCAATCGCGCGAATAACCCAAGGCGGAACATAATACGTCCAATTTTACGTTACTGAATGGTCCGAAATAGTTATTGAGATTGGGAGGGGAAATTTTCCCATCGTCGCTTGCAGCCCAAAGGCTCGGCTTGTCTTTCTTGGCATCGAAGTTGATCTTAAATTCCGTGCCCGAAAAACGGTTCTTATCCGCTAAAACATAGGTGTAATCCACGTGAAAGTATTCATTGGGGGTTAGCATAATCTTGACAGTCAATGTGTTCGTCTGGATTTTTTCCGTATTTTTCAGTTTGATGTTCAGCGTTCCGATCAATTCGTTTGCAGGGACTACCGAAGGAAGTATTTCAAAATCTTCCCCTTCTACGGCTGTCGATTCGCTGAGAATTACTTTTGCGGTAATCGGGCGGTCGTTGGAAGCGACATTTCCCATTACCTGCACTTTGATTTTGGTGATGGAATCTGTTTTTGTTACCTTGTCATATCCGAAACTGATTTTCCGTTGATCCGGATTTTTGGAGTCGTAACCATGCGAACCGGGGGTTTCCCAAGCTGCATATTCGAAATAGATTCTGTCCACGTCCGAATAGGTTGGTAGCGTGTCGTGTTCGCACGATGTTGCCAACAGTGCGATTAAAGATACGATAAATAAATTCTTTTTCATACGATTTTTTATTTTTTTACTTGTGGTGTATGTAACCTTTGATGATTAAAAAATGATTCCCCTTCGGGTATTTAATTATTTTTTTAATCGTGTCGGTTTCATACTTGTAAATCATTAAAAGTTAGAAATCCGCATCCGTTTCCGCTTTGGGAATGGGTACGGTATATTCGGATTTAGAGATGGTGTTTGTTCCTTCTGCTATTCCGTTGAACATTTTCTCGCTTTGCAGCCGTTTGTGGTAGAAAAATACTTGTCCTTCGCCGGAGAACTCACGGTAGTATTCGCCGGTAATGCGGTCGCGTATTTCCGTTGCCGAAGTTCCGGGTTGCAGCAGGTATTGCGAGGAGGTAACTCTTTTGGCGAGCACTTTATTCAACAAATCTATGGCGCTTGCCGTATCCCCGGCATCCAACGCGGCTTCCGCTTGAATGTAATACATTTCGGGAATTCGCATCAGCACTTGCAAATCAACCACTGCCGGAATGTAGCCTTCGGCGCTTGCAGCATCCACTTTGTATTTATGGGACACGTAAGCAACATCTGTAACGAAAGTTCCGGTTCCGTCGGGAAGAATAGAGGCTTCCGTCCATTGTTTGATTCTAACGTCGGCAATACTTCCCAAAGACGGATCGGGGTTGCCTTCGGTATATGTGGCGAAGATGTTCTTTGCTAAGTTTTTCTTGTTCACGGCATAAGCCCCTCCTGCAAAAGTTGTCTTTCCGTAGTAGTTTGTACCTCTCGAACGGAAATCAGGATTGTTTACCCCGAAGATTACTTCCGAAAAGAAAATGTAATTTTTGTATGTTTCCACGTTATTGGGATTAATCCAGTGGAATACTTGATCGGCTTCAATCTTGTCCGTTATCACTTTGGCGGCAGCGGCGGCAGCGGTGGCATCGCCCGTGTATTGCAATACGCGGGCTTTAAGCCCCATCAGGGCGTAGTAGTTGATCCGCCTGTTCCGGTTCTTATAGAAATCGCTTTGCAGATTGTCTGAGATACAGTCTTCCTCCAAAGCGGGATCGAGAATCGGATCGTTGGCTTGCAACAGTTGTTCCGCTTGTTGAATGTCCGCTTTCAGTAGGGTAATAAACTCTGCCGATGTGCGATATACCTTGTTTTCGTAATCGGCTTGATTGAGTGTGGCTTCCGGACTAATGCTGTAAGGCAGCACTTTATCCGTTGCTTGCGGCTCGCGTGGGCAGAACAAACGGTAGAGATCGAAGTGGATGTACGCCCTCAACGCATAGGCTTCGCCCAACAGAACGTTTTTGTGGTTGGCGGAGATGATCGCCTTCGATTCATTGACACCCTTGATAAAGTTGTTGATGTTCAGCAACGTTTTATAGGCATTTGTCCAAATGGCGCCGGTTCTCGATTCTATTTCCCCGTGTCCATATTCATGGATAGAGAAGTAATAATGAGGGACAGGCGCTGCTGTACCCGGCACTCCGTTTGTGGCATACACGTAGTAGTGCGCCATCAATTCCAACGAAGTTTGCGACAATTGTCCGCCGTACAGGTTTTCGCCAGCCATCTGACGGTACAAGCCGTTCAATGCGCTGTTGATGTTGTCTTCCGTAGAGTATTGCTTGCCTTCCAACATTTTGTCGTAAGGATCCACGTCCAACCAATCGTTGCAAGCTCCGCATGATAATGCCAGCAAGATGCTTGCGATGTAATATTTTATTTTTTTCATATTCGTCGTTTGTTATTTATTAATGTGTTCCATAATGACTGCGCGGTTCAAGTGATCCTTGTCGAATACGTTTTCAGTATCGCCCACACCGGCGTATAGGATAGTGTCTTTGTTCACGCCTTCGGCGATCAAAGCCTCGTAAACAGCCTTTGCACGTGCATTCGACAATTCTTTGTTGAACTGCGGTGTGCCTGTGGCTGCATCGGCGTATCCGGTTACTTTGAACTGTTTGCTGGAATTTTTCTTCAATGTTTTGGCAATCAACTTGATGTTAGCCCTTCCGCGATCGTCGAGTACGGCGCTGCCGATTTCAAAGAACACGGCTGTTTGTCCGGCAAGGACGACTTCTTCTTGGATTTCCTTGACGGTTACTTCCTTGGGCTGTTGTTGTTTGCTCAACGCCAATTCTTTCTTCACTTTTTCCAATTCGGCAGTCGTCTGCGCCAATTCTTCGCGATAGCGGTTCACGTTTTCGTTGATGGCGTTGTTCGATGCCACGCTGGGTGCGGACATCGGTATTCCTCCGCCGCTAAACGTAGCGCTCAGTTGCATAGAAATGGAGCGTTCGAAAGGATAGTCGATACCTCTTTCTTGACGGATAGTGCTGATTCTGAACAAATCGCTCATGGAAACGCCGATGCGCAAGTCTTGCATACCGACACTTTTCAGCCACTTATCCTTTGAAAAATCCCAACTGATTTTGCCGCTTTCGCCGCTCAGGTAGTTATCGCGTTGGATAAAGCGGGACGAAATCCGGGCGGTTGTGCTGTATAGATTGCCAATGTTGTTGAATTGCGATACATCGCCCGGTTCTTGCCAACGGTCGTACAAGGCGCGTCTGTCCTGATTGTAGAGGAGTTGGCTCATCGTGATGTTTTCCACTTTGTCAAACAATGCGCTGTTGAAGCGGAAACCGCCTATGCTGTATCGTAAATTGAAATTGGCGATCAACTTTTTCCATCTTAGGCTGAGCCCCACGATACCGGTAATGTCGGGATTAGAATCCGCCACTTTCACGCGGTCGTCGATGTTATACACCGTGGTGGGCACACCTTCTTTGGTAAGGAATACCTCGCTACCGGTAGCCGGATCAATACCCAATGAGCGTACTGCCCAAAGGGCTGTGGGGCTTTCGCCGTCCTGATATTTTACCAAAGAGTTGGGGTTCAGGGCTGCATTACTTGCGCCGTTTTCCGTTTTGAACTGTTCGTTCAGGTTGTTCAAGGCGTTTTGGAAGCCACCGTATTGGGATTTTCCGATGCGTCCTGTCCAGCGGATACTCAGCGAAGTTTGCTTAGCCGTGTTTTTCAGCATGTAGTAAGCCAAAGTAAATTCCATACCGCGGTTTTTGAGGAAACCCATATTGACGGGGTAACTGGTAATACCGGACGAGGGTTTTTGATTGATGCTGACAACCATCGGATCGGTATAAGTCTGGTAAATATCATACGTGGCGAGCAGCTTGCCGTCCAGAAAGAGCAGGTCGATACCCGCCGAGGTTTTCTTCGCTGTCTGCCACGCTAAGTTGGGGTTGGCATAACCGTCTAAATAAGAGCCTGTACCGAAGATGTCGCTGCCGGGGAAGTAACTATATACGTTGGTGCTGTAATTGCTTACATTTTGGTTACCATTGATACCGTAAGAACCACGGAGTTTCAGTTCCTGCATCCATTCCCAATTTTGGGCGAAGGGTTCTTTGTGCACGTTCCATCCGGTACCCGCCGACCAGAAGTTCTGGAATTTCCGATTACGCCCGAAAGCCGTTGTACCGTCGGCATTGTAACTAAAATCGAGCAGGTAGCGGTATTTGTAGTTGTAATTGACAGCTGTTACGAAAGATACCTGTCTGCTGACAGATTGCGAGTAGGAGGGACGGGAATTTAACTTATACTGGTTGGCATAAGAAGGTTTGCCATCTACTCCCACGGGAAATCCGGTAGCCACGTAGCCCGTATTGTCGTTTTGGCTGGACTGTGCGGAAGTTCGTCCCGTAAAAGTCAGGTTGTGTGCGCTGTTGAAGGTATGGGCATAGTTCAACGAGGTATTGACGTTGTAACGCCAACTGTTTCCGCTGTTGTGGCTGTATTGTCCTTTTTCCGTATAGTCCACGTCCCGGTACATTGTGTTTTTGGGATCTGTGAAATTTTCGGAGGTTGAATTCGTGCTGGTAATACTTGCGGAAGCCTGCCACCGCAATTTTTCCGTGATGTTCCAAATGAGGTTGAGGTTGTCCGTCAATGTCTGATTCCTTGAATCTTTTCGGGACGACAACAAGGCGTTGTACAAGGGATTGTCTGCCGTGCCGTAAAGTCTGTATTGATTGGTGTTTGAGTCGTAAGAATCAAGGTATTCGGGGATCGTGCCATCGGGGTTTCTCATTTCGAAATAGGGGTTTGCTCTGGAAAAATCAGAGAAAGAGCCCCAAGAGCCGTCGTGTCCGTTGGTAACGGAAATCGACAAATTGTTGGACACGCTGAAATTTTTCCTGCGGTAGGTAAGGCGCGAGTTTCCGCCGAAAGATTGGCGGTAAGAGTCTTTCATTACCCCTTCCACGTCTTTGTAATTAACGCCTATCTGATAGAGGAAACTTTCGTTACCGCCCGAAACGTCCATCGAGTGCCCTTGTGTGAAGGCGCTACGGATGGGTGTTTTCAGCCAGTAGGTGTCCACGCCGCGGGCTACCTGTTCGTAGCGGGGCATATAGTAATTGACGATGTTATTCAAGTTGCCGTTCCAATCGTTGATGTCGCCGAAACGTCCTGCTTTGACTTCAAATTCCAATTTTTCGGCGGCATTCATCAGGTTGTAATCGCTTAGATCTGCCCAACCGGCTCTGTAATCGCCGTTGTAGTTGATCATCAGTTGTCCCTGTTTTGGTTTGATGGTTTCGATAACCACAACACCGTTACCACCTTTCGAACCGTAAATTGCCGTAGAACCGGCGTCTTTCAAGATGGTTATGGATTCGATGCGGTTGATGTCAAGGTCATTGACTGTTTGCAGGGTTGTTTCAAAACCGTCGAGGATGAACAGCGGTTCGTTGGGGTTGGCGGTCTGGTCGTTCAACACGTTCGTGATGTTCATGGTAGAACCACCACGCAACGAGATGTTTGCCATGGTGTTCGGGTCGGATCCCATGAGGTTATTATCGGCGATGGCGAAAGAAGGATCGAGCGAACCCAACGTTTTCAGTACATTGATGTTACCCACCGAACGCAATTCTTCGCGATCCACCTGCCTGTACGATCCGGTAAATCCCATTCTGTTGTGCTGAATGATACCGGCTTCCACCACGACTTCCGAAAGTTGGGTGGCATCGTTTTCCATCACGACTTTCAAATCGGCTTGCGCCGTTTTTACCGCGACTTCTTTCTTCTTCATACCCACGTATGAAAACACCAACGTTTCGCTTGTTTGGGTAACTTCAACGATGAATTTCCCATCTAAGTCGGTAACGGTACCCACCGTAGGTTTTGATTTCAACGTAACGGAAACACCGGTCAGCGCTTCCCCCTCGCTGTCGAAGACATGTCCTGAGATCAGCCTTCGTCCGCTATCTTGCGCCAACGTTGGCGACAAGAACACCGGCGACAATAACAGTAGCGTTATTGCCGCGAAAAAACATTTCATACCTTTTCCTTGCATAAATTTCAGTTTGAATTAACGTGAATACAATTAATCGCTTTTAAAAAAGTTTTAAAGATTGAGGTAATGTTGGTTTTTTATTGTTAGCATTAAATATTAACAAAAACATACCTTTTATGATTAAATCGGGGCAAAGATATAAAAGTTTTTTATTTGTGTGATGAATTTGCGAAAAAAATATGCAAAAATTTCATTTTTAACAAAGTGATAGAGAGGAATATACTGAACTTGAAAAAACAATATTGATTGAAAAACCGCAAATAAATAATAAAAATGAAATGACACGACAATGAAATGAAAATAAAATGACAGGAAATTTGCGAAATGTAATTACGAATTAAAAATCACGAAATGACGTTCGGCGGTTTGCTGATTATGGTTGAGGATTGCGGATTGCGGAACAAGTTGGCAATGACGAATTGTTTTCGAGGTTTGTAGCCCCGACGTAAACGCGATAACCGCAGAAAACACAAAAATATGTTGTACAACATATAAAATAAGTTGGAGTTAATCGTTTAACGTACTACTTTTGTCCTATCATTGGCAAAATATCCCGAATGGAAGGAGTGTCTCTTAAAAATATCGCAAAAGAATTGGGCGTTTCTGTCGCCACCGTTTCCCTTGTCCTCAATGGCAAGAATGGCAACGGGCGTGTGAGCAAAGAAATGTCCCGGCGGATTTTGGACAAGGCCAACGAGTTGAATTACACGCCAAATAGCCTTGCCAAAGGCTTGAAAATGGGCAGGTCGAAAACCATCGGGCTGATCATTGCCGATATTTCCAACGTCTTTTTCGGAACTTTGGCGTTGCATATCCAAAATTACGCGCAGCAGCGGGGCTATACCGTCATCATCGGTAACACCAACGAGAAACTTTCGGAGATGGTGAAAATGGTGGGGCTGATGAAAAGTCGACAGGTGGACGGGCTGATTATGACGCCTGCCGAAAACAGCGAAAATCTGGTACTCAAATTAGAAAAAAGCGGTGTGCCTATTGTGCTGGTGGACAGGGCTTTCCCCTATCTAAAAACAAATTCGGTACTCATCAACAACTACGAAATATCCTTCCGTGCAACGCAGGGATTGATTAGCCGCGTCGGTAAAAATATCGCCTTGCTAACCTATAAACAAGATCAGTTTCACACCAATGAACGGAAAAGGGGCTGCATCGACGCGATGGAAAATGTGGGAATCTTCAACCCCGACAATGTGAAAGAGGTAAAATACGAGTCGTTGAAAGAAGACATTGATAACGCCATCACGGAATTGATAAGCAAGAAAGACAAAATACGCGGCATTTTTTTTGCCACCAATTCCATCTCGATATTGGGTGTGAAATCGCTCTACAAGCACGGTATGAAGATTCAAGAGGACATTCATATTGTCTGCTTCGATGAGCATGACACCTTTGATTTACTGCCATTTAAAGTACCGTATATCAAACAGCCCATTCGTCAGATGGCGGAAGAGGCGACACGCTTGCTTATCGAACAAATAGAAGGCGGAAACACAAAGAAAGACACCTGCTTTATTGAAGCGGAACTAATAGAATCATAATTTTTTAATCCATGAGTTAAACGTTTAATATCAAAAGTATGCTCAAAAACTATCCAAAAATCGGCATCCGCCCCATCATCGACGGTCGGAGAGGCGGCATCAGGGAATCGTTGGAAGAAACAACGATGAACCTTGCCCGCAGCGTGGCGAAACTCTATGGGGAAACCCTCCGTTACCCAGATGGAAGCCCCGTGCAATGCGTCATCGCCGACACTTGCATCGGCGGAGTGAAAGAAGCGGCGAACTGCGCCGAAAAATTTGAAAAGGAAAAAGTCGGGCTGTCGCTGTCCGTAACGCCCTGTTGGTGTTATGGTTCCGAAACCATCGACATGAATCCTTCCATCCCGAAAGCCATCTGGGGCTTCAACGGCACGGAACGTCCGGGTGCCGTTTACCTTGCGGCGGCTTTGGCGGGACACACGCAGAAGGGTTTGCCCACCTTCGGTATCTACGGTAGGCACGTGCAGAATATCGGCGACACGACCATCCCTGACGATGTCCGCGAAAAACTTTTGCGCTTTGCGAAAGCCGGACTTGCGGTGGCGCAGATGCGTGGCAAATCCTATCTCGGCATCGGCTCGGTGTCGATGGGCATATCCGGTTCCATCGTGAACCCCGACTTTTTGCAGGAATACCTCGGTGTCCGCGCCGAGTTTGTGGACTGTTCCGAAATCCTTCGCCGCATAGAACTCGGCATTTACGACAAGGATGAATACGCGAAAGCCATGCAGTGGACAAAAACGCATTGCATGAGCCGTGAAGGGGAGGATTACAACCCTGAACACCTCAAACGCAGCCGCGAACAGAAAGACAAAGATTGGGAATTTGTGGTAAAAATGACGATCGTCATGCGCGACTTGATGTCAGGGAATCCCAAACTGCATGAAATGGGCTTCGGGGAAGAAGCCTTGGGACACAACGCCATCGCCGGCGGTTTTCAGGGACAACGCCAATGGACGGATTTTCTGCCGGACGGCGATTTTTCGGAAGCCATTCTTAATTCGTCGTTCGATTGGAACGGCATTCGCGAAGCCTTCACTTTCGCCACCGAGGACGACCATCTCAACGGTATCAGTATGTTGTTCAACCACTTGCTGACAAACACCGCGCAGATTTTCGCCGATGTGCGTTCATATTGGAGTGCCGATTCCATCGAGCAAGCCACCGGCTGGAAACCCGGCGGGATTATGAAGGACGGAGCCATCCACCTCATCAATTCCGGCTCGTGTACGCTGGACGGAAACGGCCGCCAGTCGGATAAGGACGGAAACCCCGTCATGAAACCCCATTGGGAAATTACCGAAAAAGAAGTTGCCGAAATGCTGGGGGCAACCACATGGTACCCTGCTTCGCTTGAATACATGCGTGGCGGCGGGTTTTCTTCGCAGTTCCTTACCAAAGCGGGTATGCCCGTTACCATGTGTCGGTTGAACCTCGCGAAAGGCTTAGGACCTGTGCTGCAAATCGCCGAGGGCTGGACGGTAACTTTTCCGGACGAGGTGTTTGACGTCATCAACAAACGGACGGACAAAACGTGGCCTTCCACCTTCTTTGTTCCGCGCACAACAGGCAAGGGGCGCTTTACCGACGTCTATTCCGTGATGAACTACTGGGGCGCCAATCACGGTGCCATCAGCTACGGGCATATCGGCGCCGATCTTATTTCGTTGGCGGCGATGCTACGCATTCCTGTGAATATGCACAATGTGGACGACTCGAAGATCTTCCGCCCGTCGGCGTGGTCGGCTTTCGGTTCCGACGACGAGAGCGCGGATTACAGGGCTTGTGCTACTTATGGACCAATTTATAAATAGTATGGAATGAGAATATCCCATAAAAAAATGCTTGCTCGTTCCGTTTTGTGGATGGTTTGCATTTCCACGGTATTTTTCTTGGCGGCGTGTTCCGACAACACCCCCGGTTCGGAAGAAGATGATGACGGAGATAAACCGGAAGAAACGGAGATTCTCGGAGACATTCCCGCCACGACACCTTCGGACATTAGCATCGTTCAACGGGCAACTAAAATTTGCCAGCTGACAGGCGATTTCGATAAACATTTGAATGAATCAACCCTCAGCCAATGTTATTCGCGCTACTCCATCGAAGGCACCGACTTGGGAGTGCCTTTCGAGGACGGGGAAACGACGTGGCTGTTGTTTGGCGACACGTGGGGTCCGCAACCGGGTTTGCACGACGCAATTGGATATACCACCGATAATACGCCGGAAAACGGTTTGCAACTTGATTTTGTAACCGACAACACGGGGAAATATCAGGGCATTACCATTCCCGGAGTGAGTACCACAGGGGCGTTTGAAGTCCCCACGGAAGGCATCGTGATAGACAACCAGTTTTATATCTGGGTAACGACAGACCATAGCGATAAAGTAACCATGGGGCGTTCCGTTTTGGCTACGGCAAACAGGACAAATGCCCTGAAAGGACTGTTTGCCAAGGTTTATGATTTGTCCATCACGCGCTTTATCAATGTGTCGGTCGTCAGGGTAAAAAATTCGGAATGGGACTTTTTGCCGCAGCAAGAAGGAGATGGCTTAATGATATTTGGTACCGGAATATACCGGGGCAGCCCCATTTATTTGGCTTGGCAACCCGTTTCGGGGATAAAGACGAAAAGTACGATTAAATATTTTGCGGGAGTTAAAAATGGAAAACCGATATGGAGTGGGAAAGAAAAAAATTCCCAGCCGATTTTTCAACTGGCGACACCCGAAGTGGGCGAACTTTCGGCATCGTACAATAAATTCATTAAAAAATGGATATTGTTGTACAATCACGGCACTCCTCGCGGAATAAACCTGCGTACTTCGGACTTTCCTTGGGGACCTTGGTCGGATACGCAAGTCGTATTCGAACCGTGGGCAGATGGAGGATATTGCAATTTTATGCACACGAGTTGGGACAATCGTCAATGCGACAACGTAAATAACGCGGGGCGTGAATACGAATGGGGGGGCGAATACGGGCCTTATCAGTTCGAGCATTTTGCAACAGGATCCAATAACTCTACGACTATCTATTTCACGATGTCCACATGGAATCCATACGATGTGGTGTTGATGAAAGCGGTATTGAAGAAGAACTAATAGATTAAATTTTACATGTTAAACGATTAATGATTACTTAAAATGGGTGTGAAAAACAAAAAATTTCAGAAATTGTTTCTTATGGCACTTTTGTGTATAGGAAACGTGTGGCTTGCACAGGCGCAATCGGAAAGAAAGATTACCGGTCGTGTCATGGATGCAAAAGGCGAACTCCTCATCGGAGTGAATGTGATGGAAGTCGGTACGACCAATGGGACGGTAACCGATATGAACGGAACATATACCATAAACGTAACTTCCGCCAATCCGGCGTTGAAATTTACGTATGTGGGGTTTAAGGAAAAAGAAGTTGCCGTTGGGAAACAAGGTATTATAGACGTGCCTTTGGATGAAGACATAGCCGATTTAGATGAGGTTGTCGTAGTCGGCTATGGAACCCAGAAAAAGATTTCGGTTGTGGGGGCTGTTTCGAATGCCGAGGTAAAACAACTTCAAGCGGTTCCGGCTGCTTCGTTGTCAAACGCATTGGGCGGTACAATCCCCGGAATCATTACCCGACAATCCAGCGGAGAGCCGGGGTTCGACGGGGCAGCCCTCTACATACGCGGTATGGCAACCCTCACTGGTTTTAACTCCCCGCTCATCTTGGTGGACGGGGTAGAAAGGGACATCAATGTAGTGAACGTTCAAGAAATTGAAAGTTTCACGATATTGAAAGACGCTTCGGCTACG
>JAISYO010000016.1 GCA_031269865.1 Dysgonamonadaceae bacterium
AGGAAATGGCGGATTTCGTAACCTTGGGTTTCGATTTGGCGTTCAAATACCGCACGCCCGCAATGATTTTGTCCGACGGCGTAATCGGGCAAATGATGGAAAAAGTGCGGCTGCCGGAATTGAAAGCTCGGCGCAGCGAACAAGAAATCCGCAAGCAATGTCCGTGGGCTACCCTCGGACGTACACCCGATCGCGCCCCCAACTTCCTCAGCACCCTCGAAATGGATTCGAGCCTGATGGAACAACGCAACATTCAGTTGCAAGCCAAATACAAAGAAATCCAACAAAACGAAGTGCGCTACCAAGACGTACAGTGCGATGACGCCGATTATTTGCTCGTGGCATTCGGTTCGGCTGCCCGCATCTGCCTGAAAACGGTAGATATGGCAAGGGACGAAGGCTTGAAGGTGGGCTTGCTTCGTCCCATCACGCTATGGCCCTTCCCCTCTGAAATCCTCGCAAAATACGCCGGGAAAGTGAAGGGAATGCTTACCGTGGAACTCAATGCCGGACAAATGGTGGAAGACGTCCGGCTGGCAGTCAATGGGAAAGTGCCGGTGGAACATTACGGACGGCTGGGCGGCATCGTGCCCACCCCCGACAACGTGCTGGAAGCATTGAAAAATTTAATGGGCTGTTGAAATGAATCCGAAAATCCGACAACTATTGTTCTTCTCGTTTGCGCTCGCCATCGTCGCCACCATCGTGGTGTATATCGCAACGGACAGAAATATGAAATATACTTGGCTGGCAGGTGGGATAACCATCGTGCTTTACCTCATCAACCGTTTCTCAAAATAAAAAAGAAGTTATGGACAAAAACGATATTATTGGGGCGGAATTGGTTTATGCCAAACCACGCTTGTTGAACGACACCGAGATGCACTACTGCCCGGGTTGTTCGCACGGCGTGGTGCATATCTTGATCGCCGAAGTCATTGACGAATTGGGTTGGGAAGACAAAACCATCGGCGTATCGCCCGTGGGCTGCGCCGTTTTCGCCCACAAATACGTCGATATAGATTGGCAACAAGCCGCCCACGGACGCGCACCCGCGGTGGCTACCGCCATAAAAAGGCTCAACCCCGACAAGATGGTGTTTACCTATCAGGGCGACGGGGACTTGGCTGCCATCGGCACCGCCGAAACCATTCACGCCGCCAACCGGGGCGAGAACATCGCCATCATCTTTATAAACAACGCGATATATGGTATGACGGGCGGACAAATGGCACCCACCACGCTGAAACAGATGGTTACTTCCACAAGCCCCGAAGGGCGCGATCCGCGCACGATGGGCAACCCCCTGAAAATAGTGGATATGCTTGCTATGCTCGACGGCGTTTGTTTGGCTACGCGCCAAAGCGTGCACACCGCTGCCGCCGTCAAAAAAACGAAGCGAATGATAAAATTGGCTTTCGAAAACGCTATGGCGAACAAAGGCACGTCGATTGTCGAGGTGGTTTCCACCTGCAACGCCGGGTGGAAAATGAGCCCTGTCGAAGCGAACGATTGGATGGCTGAAAATATGCTTCCTGTTTTCCCCGTCGGGGATTTGAAAAACCTTTAAAGTTGAATTGATTTTATGCTGCAAGAAATTGTAATTTCGGGATTTGGTGGACAGGGCGTCCTGTCGATGGGAAAAATTTTGGCGTATTCGGGCATTATGGAAGACAAGGAAGTGTCTTGGTTTCCGGCTTACGGACCCGAACAACGCGGTGGGACGGCAAACGTAACTGTCATTTTGAGCGACAAGCCCATCAGTTCCCCCATCGTTGATTTGTACGACATCGCCATCGTGCTCAACCAACCGTCGTTGGATAAATTCGAAAGCAAAGTGAAACCCGGCGGGGCGTTGATTTACGACGACTATGGTATCCGCCGCAAGCCCACGCGGAAAGATATCGGCGTGTTCAGGATTAAGGCGATGGACGAAACGATGAAGATGAACAACACCAAGGTTTTCAATATGCTCGTCCTCGGCGGATTATTGAAAATCGCCCCGATGATAAAAATTGAAAACGTGATGAAGGGGCTGAAAAAATCGCTGCCCGAACGCCATCGCAAACTGCTCTCGATGAACGAAGAAGCCATCGTTCGCGGAATGGAAATCATCAGCGAGGAAGGCGAATGAGAATTGACAATTGAGAATCGAAAGGAAAAAGGTCAAGGGATTAAGATCGTGTAATAATGTACCAATGGGGGGTTACCGTCATTCCGTTCTGAGCCACGACACGGAATCTCACGCGGAATCCCCTCGTTTTTATGGGTTTGGTTGTTTGAACGTTTGGGGTTCGGGTTTGTTCCGCAGGAACGAATGTGGATAACCCCCAATGAAGCGAAGCGATTGGGGGCAAAGGCTGATACTCGCAAAAACAACCCCGAAGCGGGTTGAATATAGTTTGCTGGGCGATGCGAACCTCATTTTTACCTTATTTGGCTACCGCCGATTTTCATTTCTTCCCCCTTGTCGGGCATGGGGCTAAAACAACCTCAGTATCAATCGGATAACACACAACCAAAAACCTCATTCCCTCATTCCCTTATTAAAGCATAGCACAAACCGCCGCAACCCACCCGTCAAATACCCGTAGTGCACAAACGAAACGCCGCTCGCCGACTTCCGAAAAAGATATTTCCTGCGAATATTGCAGGTAGCGTAATGGCAAAGAATCCCCACATGAGAGTTGATGGAAGAACGAAGATAAATCAAATCGTTCGGGGTGCGTTCGCGACGGGATAGACCATTGACAGCAACGGCGTATCGTATTGCAGCAGCGTGGTTGGGTTCTCATGTCCGAGCGTATGAAGGTGACTGTCCTGCAAGCGGTAGTAATACATCGTGTAGTGTTCGGTTCCGGCAAACAGTTCGCCGTCGGCGACGGATTCAATGGGAATTGTATCAAGCCCTGCGACATACATCGTGTCACCATCTATGGGTGGAAGGGAATAAGTGAGGGTGTATTCGCTGTTTATACCCTGTTTACTCGTTTACTTATTTCTCATTTAAAAACGGATAACAGGTAAATGTTTCGTTATGAATTTCGTAATACGGAACGTATTCAATAGAACTGTCAATCTCCGTAATACTGAAATGCAGCGGTTTTCCTGCCACCGGTTTCAGTTTTGCCGTCAGTTCGTTTGCTGCAAACGGAAGGTTGAAAATGCCGTTTTTGACTTCATCGCCTGCAAGTCCCATCAACAGTGGGCCATATTCCAGTGCGTAAGCCTCTTTTCCTGCGAAATCGTCGGTGACGCCTGCGTATTTTGTCAGGCGGAAACCCATCGGCAGCGTGAAACTGACGACGTCGTTATTCTTCCATGTACGGTTGAGCGTAACGTAATAGCCGGCAGTTCCTGCGGCGGCTTTTTTGCCGTTCACGAGAATGTTCATTTTGGACGCCGCCCATGACGGAACACGGATACGAATCTTGCTTTTAACCGGCGCTGCGAGTTCGAAATGCAGTTTCACTTCGGGACTTAACGGAAATTCGCTGTGCTGATGCAATGAAAGTTTTTTGCCGTCCTGTTCCCATTCGATTGACGATTCGTTGAAGAGGTCAATATAAAGTCCGTCGCCGGCAATTTTATAGACAAATTCCGGCAACATCCCGTAAAACCGCGTTCCCTGACCTTCGCAACACGAGCCTCCGCAGCCGCCGTTTTCCTTTTCGTTGACAAGACGTGCATGATAGCGAATGTTTCCGTTGTTACGGTCTTGATTGGCAATGCCGACATTGTAGATGCTTTTTTCAATTTCGGCGACATATTTTTCTCCATCGTCGGGATACAGAACGCGCAACTGTTCGTTAAACACCGCCCAGAAAACATTTCCGCACAACTCGCCGGTGCTCATCCGGAGATGATAGGATTTCGGCGGAAACTGACGCGGCGGAAAGGTGTAAGATTCAATCACGCTGATACTTCCTCCGGTGTGGGTAAAATGTTCGTGGAAAATATCCCATGCGCCGTGCATTGCATTCAAGTAATATTTGTCGCCGGTCGCCATATACATGTCCATGTAAGCGTTCAGCACGATGATGAGATAGCTGTGGACCCGTTCGTATTGATATTGCCAGATGGCGGAGGGGTCGCGGTCGATGAGCTGGTCAAGCCAGAAGTTCAACTGAAAATAGCGCTGTAAGACCTGAATGTCGGCCGGTACGCCAATGTCGGTGTTGAGATATGTCCGGGAGTTTGCCACCATGCCTTGATTGCCGATGGGGACGCGGAACATTATTTCCGGCAAATACGGGGACGAATTGAACCAGTCGCCTCCGCGTCGCAGCAACGGCCATGCTTTCGGATTTCCGGCGATTCCCGCTTCGACAAGTCCCTGCGACAGCCACCCGCGGGCATAGGCATGATTTTGTCCTTGCAATACGGTGTGTTCGGGATAACCGTAAATATATCCTTCGGGCGTAGCACATTCGTCGATGACATTCACGAGTTCGTTCATCCGGCGACGCAGTTCTTCGTTGCTTTGCCAGCGAAGAGCGTTTCCGGCGCCCATCAGGTAACGTCCTGCGATAGAACCGCCCAGGCCGCGTGTAAACCAGCTGCTTGGTCCTTCAAATTCACCGGCGTCCTTACCTGCCCGTACCAGAAAATTGTGCGCCATATCGTGTACGCTGAACGAGTTAAGCAAGTAATGGATATTTTTGTCGAATGTCTGCTTAAACAGTCCTCCGACGGTTACTCCGCTGCGAGGCGTTTGCAACGGGGCTTTGACGGGCTTCCATGTTTCGGTCGCCGTAACCTGCTCCGGATGGTCGAACCACACGTTTTCGCCGACAGGACGTTGCGGACGTAACAGATCATGTTTTCCGGGATTACCGTTATTGGAATCGGAAAGCGTTTTTTCTTCGGCGACGTCTTTTCCGCCGGAAATCACTTCAAAACGCCAAAGTTCGAATACGTCCGGTTTGAGAACCGTCAGCCGCACATAACGCGCCTGCGCCGGTTGCGGAAGTTTGTAAGTCTTAATTTCGAGCGGATAAGATTCGAAATCGCTTGCCGTCTGGTCTGTTACCGTATAAGGGTGGGCGAACGTTTCATCTCCGGACGCTTCAATACGGAAACGGAGAGGGAAATTGTGCGAATGTGCTCCCGGCCCCCCTTCATCCTGAAAATAAGGATACAGTTTCACCGCTTCGACGGGATAAACAGCGCCGAGGTCAATCTGTACCCAATTCGGGAGAAGGCTGTCTTTCGGCGGCGTCGAAACGTACGGAATCGGCGAGCCTACGCACATTGCTACACGCTTGACGCCCATCGGGCCTCCGTCGAGGTCGGCAATCCGGGCGGAGATTTTTGCCTGTTGCAGCATGAACAATACTGTCGCGGCTAAAATTAGTCTTGTCTGTTTCATTTTATAATGATTATTATTGTGGTAAGTTTGCAGCAAAGTTACAAAATATTTTTGATTTAGAAACACCTCCCCCCCGCCCCACCGAAGGAGGGGCGGGGGGGAGGTGTCCCCGTAGCCCGGCGCAGGCAGAGCCTACCCGAAATCGCCGCCGTCCTGCCCCCTCTGCATAGAGGCTTGCAACAGGTTGCAGCGGTTTTTCAACTCGAGCACCTCGACGCCGGGCTTCGAGTACGCTTTCTTTTCGTTCTTTGCTTTCATTGGATTTCATTTTTAAATGATTAATATAAAGGGTTGCCGTCCCGGGCAGGCGCGACAAGGCGCTGTTCCCATTTTTTCTGTCTTTCACAAATATAGTGTATTATTTTTTGAAAACAAAGGATTTTGGGACTTTTTTTTTTAGAAGCTGTTTAAATTTCACGGCTCATCTTTTTTATCGCTGTTTCAAGATGGATTTTTTGCTTTTCAGTTGAAGGTTTAGCGGGCTGAATCGAGAATGGGGGATAATTTGCGAATGTGCGAATATGCGAATGTGCGAATGAATATGTGCGCCGTCATTCCGTTCCCTGCCACGACACGGAATCTCACGCGCAATCCCCTTGTTTTTTAGAACGCCGATGACGCGGATAGCGCAGATAAACGCAGATTTTTTATTTACGCCGCAGGCACCTTGCATATCAATAGAAACGCAACCTTGCCCACGCGCTTTCCCCGCAGGGGATACACAAATTCAATTGAAAACCAAGAGCCAAGATGTTGGACGTTTCGTCTTGAATCTTGG
>JAISYO010000126.1 GCA_031269865.1 Dysgonamonadaceae bacterium
CAAAATGTTGGTAGAAAGGGGATTCCATTATTGTCCGCCGTGCCGTAGGTACGGAATATCAACGATTTCATATTCCGTCCCCAAGGGACGGCGTAAAGGGGGTTTTTATCGTTTCTACCCATATCACGTCCCTATCGGGACGACACTTGTCCTCCCCCCCCCGATCCCTCTCCTCAAAGAGAGGGGGGAAGGCCCAAGCATCTAAAAAAATTCGTTTAAAGAAAAATTTCTTGAATAAAATTCGGGGTTTATACCTTTATGTGTAAATAAATTTGTAGTTTTGTCGTAAATTTTGAACGACTAATACTGTTGTGCATTAAACATATAAGGATCAACTATTTAATTCAGGTATGAAAAAGTATAATTTTAACGCGGGACCCTGTGTCCTGCCAAAAGCGGCTACGGAATCAGCCATTGAAGCGATTCGCGATTTTGACAATAGCGGGATAGGAATCCTCGAAATTTCCCATCGCTCGCCGGGCTGGGAACGCATTATGAAGGAAACGGCAGCGTTGTGGCACGAACTGCTTCATATCCCCGAAAATTACAAGGTTCTTTTTTTGGGGGGCGGCGCGAGCGCGGAATTTTTTATGGTTCCCGCCAACCTGATGAACAAAAAAGCGGCTTATCTGCAAACGGGCGTCTGGGCGAAAAAAGCCATCAAGGAAGCCAAGTTTTACGGCGAAGTGGAAGTGGTGGCTTCTTCGGAAGACAAAAATTACAGTTACGTCCCCCAGGATTACGCCATTCCTGCCGATGCCGATTATTTTCATATCACGACGAACAACACCATTTACGGAACGGAAATCCATAAGGATATAGACAGCCCCGTTCCGGTGGTTGCCGATATGTCGTCGGACATTATGAGCCGTCCGGTGGACGTTTCCAAATACGGATTGATTTACGGCGGCGCACAAAAAAATGTGGGTCCTGCCGGGGTGGCATTCGTGATTATCCGCGAAGATTTGTTGGGAAAAGTCGATCGCAAACTGCAATCGATGGTTGATTACCGCCTTCACATCGAAAACGGCTCGATGTTCAATACGCCCCCCGTGTTTTCGATCTTCGTGATGCACGAAACGCTGAAATGGCTCAAATCGCTCGGCGGTGTAGAGGCTATCCATCAGATAAACAAGGAAAAAGCGGCGGCATTGTACGCAGAAATCGATCGCAACAAACTCTTTGTCGGCACCGCCGCGAAAGAAGATCGTTCCATTATGAACGTTTGTTTTGTGATGAGCGAAGCCTATAAGGACAAAGAGGCTGATTTTCTTGAATACGCCAAGGGCAGGGGAATGGTTGGCATAAAGGGACACCGTTCCGTGGGCGGTTTCCGCGCCTCTATCTATAATGCCTGTCCGAGAGAAGCCGTGGACGCCTTGATAGCGTGCATGAAGGATTTTGAAAAATTAAACAGTTGATAATAAAACGTATGAAGATTCTATTAGCTACCGAAAAGCCTTTTGCTGCGCAAGCCGTGCTCGAAATAAAAGAGATTGTGGCGGATGCCGGTTACGATTTTGTCGTCCTCGAAAAATATACCGGCAAGGCACAACTGTTGGCGGCGGTAAAAGACGTGGACGGCATCATTATCCGCAGCGATATAATTGATGAGGAAGTGATGGCTGCCGCGCCCCAACTGAAAATCGTTATCCGCGCCGGGGCAGGGTACGACAACGTCAGCCTCGATGCCGCCACCCAACGCGGTATCTGCGTGATGAACACGCCCGGACAAAACGCCAACGCCGTTGCCGAACTCGCTTTGGGACTGATGGTTTTCGCTATCCGCAACTTTTACGACGGCAGTTCGGGAACGGAACTGTTGGGCAAACGGCTCGGAATCCACGCCTACGGAAACGTAGGGCGCAACGTTGCCCGCATCGCCAAGGGTTTCGGAATGGAAGTCTATGCCTACGATGCTTTTTGCCCTGCGGAAGTTATTGAGAAAGATGGCGTTAAGCCGCTATCATCGGCGGAAGAGCTGTATTCCGCTTGCCAATACGTTTCGCTGCACATTCCGGCGACGGCGGAAACGAAAAACAGCATCAACCTCGCCCTGCTCGAACGCTTGCCGTCAAAAGCGATGCTGATCAACACCGCCCGCAAGGAAGTCATCAACGAGGCGGAACTTGAAAAATTCTTGGAAATCCGCCCCGATTTCAAATACCTGACTGACATCACGCCGGGGAACGATGCGGTTTTGAAGGAAAAATTCCCGAAACGCTATTTTAGCACGCCTAAAAAAATGGGGGCGCAAACCGCCGAGGCGAATATCAATGCCGGATTGGCTGCCGCAAGGCAAATGGCGTCTTTCTTCCAATCGGGGGACGAGCGGTTTCGCGTGAACGGGAAGGGATAAACAGGGTGCATCGGGCTTGCCTCAAAAGTCCAAAAAGGAACATCGTCATTGCGGGCTTGACCCGCAATCTCTTGATAATAAAGTGGTATTTTTCATGAGATCCCGTGTCAAGCGCGGGATGACGCCGCTCTTTTGAGGCAAGCCCTTTTTGCCCCCCCCCTTTTAGAAACTGTTTAAATTTTACAGCTGATCTTTTACCCTAATAGTCGTCCCGATAGGGACGTGATATTGGTAGAAACAATGGAATCCCCCTTTACGCCGTCCCTTGGGGACGGAATATGAAAACGGCAAAGATATTGATATTCCGTACCTACGGCACGGCGACAATAATGGAATACCCTTTCTACCAACATTTTGTCCCTGTTGGGACAGCCGAATACTACACTGTTTTTAATATAGGGGTAATCTTGGGGATAATCATAAAATATTTTGTTAAAATTTAAACGGTTTCTTAAAGCCTTATTTCTTGAAATACCTGTTGAACAGCCCCTCGAAGCCTTTGCCGTGGCGGGCTTCGTCTTTTGCCATTTCGTGAACGGTGTCGTGAATGGCATCGAGATTTTGCTGTTTGGCAAGCGTGGCGATGCGTTTTTTGTCTTCGCAGGCGCCCTGCTCTGCCATCATACGTTTTTCGAGGTTGGTTTTGGTGTCCCAAACCACTTCGCCGAGCAGTTCGGCAAACTTGGCGCAATGTTCGGCTTCCTCAAAAGCGTAACGCTTAAACGCCTCTGCGATTTCGGGATAGCCCTCGCGATCGGCTTGACGGCTCATCGCAAGATACATTCCCACCTCGGTTGCTTCGCCCATAAAATGAGCCTGCAATCCTTCAATAATCACGGGATCAACGCCTTTGGCAACGCCAATCACGTGTTCGTCGGCAAACTGCAATGCGCCGCCTTCAACCACTTCTTTGAATTTTTCACGCGGTTGTTTGCATTGAGGGCATCTTTCGGGTGCCTCGTCGCCTTCGTGTACGTAACCGCAAACGGTACAAATCCATTTTTTCTTCATTTGATTAAATTTTAAATTGCCAATAAATATGATAATTAGGTGCTGATTGCTCTGCGTATTTTTTCCCACGCGATAAACAATGTTGAATCGCGACGAAACTTTCACGCTTCGAATATAATACATTATTTTGAAATGCAGATGAGGTTTCACGAAAATTAAGAAGCTGTTTAAATTTTACAGCTCATCTTTTTTATCGCTGTTTTAGTAATGCGAAATAAACAAGATATAACAGTTATTAAAGTCTTTGTGAAATTTAGACATTCCGTCAGGAATGTAAAAAGGACAAAAAGACGGAAGGACGAAAAGACGGCGTACCGCCAACATCCAACCTTCCGGACCATTGGTTGTTTAATCTTTTTTGACTTCAAAAAAGTACGAAATAATTTTTATATTACGAAATAATCGTAACTTTGCAACATGTAAATAGAACAAAAAACAGAAAGAGATGGAAAAATTAACTCCCGCCGAAGAATCAATTATGCTGTATGTGTGGCAGTTGAATCAGTGCGCTATCAAAGACGTGGTGGACAAGATGGAAGAGCCGAAACCGCCCTATACCACCGTCGCTTCGATTTTCCTCAACCTCGAAAACAAAGGTTATTTGGAAAAACGGCGTTTCGGCAACGTGAAAGTTTTCAGCCCGAAGATTTCGGAAGCAAGTTACAAACGCCATTTTCTCTCAGGGGTGGTGCAAAGCTATTTCGGAAATTCCTACAAGGAACTGGTTACTTTTTTTGCCAAAGAGCAGAAAATCACAACCGGGGAACTCGAAGAAATTATCCGCCTCATTGAAAAAAACAGAAAATAAACAACTCTAAATCAGTATCTTATGGAAACGCTATTTGTTTATCTCATAAAAGTCAATGCCGCGCTGGTGCTATTCTACCTCGTCTATGTGGTGTTGCTGCGCAAAGATACTTTTATCCGCCTGAAACGCCATTATTTCCTCGCCGCCATCGTCTTTTCGCTCGCCTATCCCTTTTTCACGGTGGCGCAATTGGGCAATCTGATTTCGTTTTGGCAAGCGGACAAGGTGGTTGAAACGAGAATCGTTGTCGGGGAACCGCAGATGACGGTATTGTTGGACGAGGCTACCGATGCGAAGCCCGTTCCGATAGGGAAAATCCTTTTCTGGACTGCCCTCGCA
This sequence comes from Dysgonamonadaceae bacterium, assembly GCA_031269865.1. Taxonomy (GTDB): domain Bacteria; phylum Bacteroidota; class Bacteroidia; order Bacteroidales; family Dysgonomonadaceae; genus JAISUH01. The sequence continues at coordinate 4,518 of JAISYO010000126.1, forward strand.
GGGACGCTTGTTTTAAGTATCCGCATCGTTTGGCAACTCGCATCGATTTTTCGCATCAGGTTGCGCGGACGGAAACGGCTGTCCGAAGGAATTGCGTTCTACCGTTTGTCCGAAAACATTGCCCCGTTCTCGTTCTTTCGATGGATTTTCCTCAACCCCGGCTCACATTCCGAAGCCGAACTTCGGCAAATCCTCGCGCACGAACAAACGCACGTGCGCCAATGGCATTCCATCGACATTATGCTCGCCGAATGGCTCTGCGCGTTTTTCTGGTGGAACCCTGCCGCGTGGCTGATGAGGCGCGAAATCGCCATCAACCTCGAATACCTTGCCGACAACGCGGTGTTGTGCACCGGCGTGAGCAGCAGGGAATACCAATACCACCTTCTTCGATTGACGTATCAAGAAACCGGATTTCAGATGGTAAACAAATTCAATGTCTCACAATTAAAACAACGTATTATGATGATGAACAGAACAAAATCGCCCGCCGCTAAACTGGCGAAGTACTTGACAATTTTGCCGATGGCAATTTTGTTGATAACCGCGAACAGCGCGTATGCGCAAAGCACTCAGCCCTCGGAACCCACAAAGTATCAGGACAATTCATTGCAGGACAAGAAACCGAAAAAAGTAGGTCAGAGCGAGGAGGTTTTCTCGATGGTTGATCAACCGCCCCAATTCAATGGTGGTGTGGAAGCTCTGTTTAAATTTCTTTCTGATAATCTCGTTTATCCGAAAGCCGCTCTGGAAAAAGGCATTCAGGGGCATGTGATTGTGAATTTCATCGTGGGAAAAGACGGAAGCATTGACAGTGTCGCGGTTGTCAAGGGGATTGATCCTTCGCTCGACAAGGAAGCACTGCGCGTGGTAAGCGCGATGCCCAAATGGATTCCGGGCAAACATCGCGGTGTGGCGGCGCGCGTGATATATACGTTGCCCATCGCCTTCGAATTGGGACAAACCGTCGTTGGAACAACGATGCCCCTTTCCGTGGCGATAAGCCTGCAAAAACAACCCGTTTTTCCGGGGGGCAAATCCGGCTACATCAAATACCTGAACGAAACGATTAAGTATCCGATTTCGGAAATGGAAAAAAACGGGCAGGGCATCGTGTCTGCGTCTTATAAAATCGACGAAAACGGAAATGTGTATGACGAAAAAATAGAGGAGGGGGCAAGCGATGCGCTGAACGACGCGGTGTTGAGCATCATCAAAAAAATGCCGAAATGGGAAACCGGAAGCAACTTGCTGGTTGAGGGCAAAGTAACGGATTCCAATGCGAAACCGCTACAAGGCGCCAGCGTTGTTGTAAAAGGCTCGACAACCGGCACGATTTCCGATGCGGACGGCAATTTCTACCTTGTCGTGCAGGAATCGGACAACCCAAGCCTTAGCGTTTCTTTTGTGGGTATGAAAAGCGCGATCGTTGATTTGACGAAAATCACGCCCAAATCGGTTGGCTATGAAGTGAAACTTCCGATCGTTTTCCGCCTTGTGGGCGACAATGTTGAGCCGCTGACGGGCGAAATACCCAAAGATGCGGTGGTGGTTACCGCTTACGGAATGAAGAAATAGATAGGGTTTTTATTTACGCCGTAGGCGTTGCATATCAATAGAATGGGACAGCCCCCGAACCCAATTCCCCGTAGGGGATACACAAGTAAAATTTAAACAGCTTCTAAAAATTACGACTTTGTTAATGTCCTGCGGACAAAGGGGGTAATAGGGGGCAATGCGTTTTTTGTCGATACATTACCGCTGCTGCACCTGCGCCACGCCCATTTCCCGAAAAATTCTGTCGATGGACTCAATGGCGTAATCCAACTGATCTTTGGTGTGCGTAGCCATCAGCGAGAAGCGGATCAGCGTGTCCTCTGACGACACGGCGGGCGAAACCACCGGATTGACAAAAATGCCCGCGTCGAAAAGCATTTTGGTGATGGTGAAGGTTTTGTCGTTATTGCGGATATAAAGCGGCACGATGGGCGTTTCAGTCGGTCCTATTTCAAAACCCTTGTCCCTGAACGCTTTCAGCGTGTATTCCGTCAGTTCCCAAAGGCGTTTCACGCGCTCAGGTTCCGACTTTAAAATTTCGAGCGCAGCCAACGCCGCAGCCGTCGCGCTCGGTGTGATGCTCGCGCTGAATATATTGGTTCGTGCGTTGTGCCTCAGGTAGTTGATGACGGCGTAATCGCCAGCCACAAATCCGCCGATGGACGCCAAGGACTTGCTGAACGTCCCCATCACGAGATCCACGTCCTGCAACACGCCGAAATGATCGCAAATGCCGCGTCCGCTGTACCGTTTGCCCAGCACGCCAAGGCTATGCGCCTCGTCCACCATCACGTTGGCGTTGTATTTTTGCGCCAGCTTCATAATTCCGGGCAGGTTCGCCAAATCGCCTTCCATACTGAAAACGCCGTCTATCACAATCAGTTTCACTTTGTTGGGATCGCAACGCTGCAACTGCCTTTCGAGCGAAACCATATTGTTGTGGCGGTATTTGAATTTGGTGGAAAACGACACGCGCAAGCCCTCGATGATGGAAGCGTGGTCGCGCTCGTCCCAAATAATGTAATCTTCGCGCCCGGTGGCACAACCCAAAACGCCCTCGTTTACCATAAACCCGGTGGAAAAAACCATCGCGTCGTCCTTGTGCATAAAGTGGGCTAACTTCCGTTCCAGTTCGATGTGTATGTCCAAGGTGCCGTTCAAAAAACGCGAACCAGCCATTCCCGTGCCGTATTTTTTGATGGCTTCGACGGCTGCCTCTTTCACTTTCGGGTGATTCGTCAATCCCAAATAGGCGTTGGAACCAAACATCAGGACTTTCCTGCCGTTGATGACAACCTCGGTGTCCTGATCGCTTCCAATGGCGCGGAAATACGGGTAAATCCCTGCCGCCTTAGCGCGTTGCGGGGCATCGTATTTCGCAAGTTTTTGTTTTAACAGATTCATTCAAGAGAAACTATGATGGTGCGATTGGCATTTTTCAGCGACGTGGCGTGCCAAACCCTGTTTAATTCGTTCCGATTCCTTTGTAAAATCAGCTTGCAAAGATAACAATTTTATTTTTATCCGAGCCCATTTTGCGCTTTTATCTTCAAAATGCGGGAAGCGCGGCAAAACATTTTCGGGCACGAAACGTTTATCACAAAAGGAAAAATCTGTAAAAAAGAAACAGGTTCAAATTATTTATTTAAACATAAAATTATGGTTAGCAAAAATTTAGAATCGGCGATCAACAAACAGATCAACGCCGAGTTTTGGTCGGCATACCTCTATCTGTCTATGTCGGCGCATTTCGCCAACAAGGGTATGCAGGGTTTCGCCAATTGGTTTAAGGTGCAGTTCCAAGAAGAGCAGGGACACGCCAGCAAATTTATGGACTACCTCATTTCGAAGGGCAACAAGGTGGAACTGATGCCTATTGACAAGGTACAAACTTCGTGGGATTCGCTTCTCGCGGCTTACCAAGACACCCTCAAACACGAAAAAGTGGTTACGGGGCTGATCAACAATTTGGTAAAAATCGCCCGCGAAGAAAACGACTACGCCACCGAGTATATGTTGCAATGGTTTGTGAACGAGCAAGTTGAGGAAGAAGAAACCGCGCAGGGCATTATCGACAGCCTCGAACTCATCGGCGACAACGGTTTCGGCATCTACACGATGGACAAAGAAATCGGACAGCGTGTCTTTACCCCCATCGCGAGCGCGGAAAATTGAATTGCGCACATTTTTTTTCAACCAAACTTGAATGGAATGAAAAAGAAATTCAAAAAATTAGGTTTGTGCCTCTTGCTCGACGCGGTGGGAATGGCTTCATTGTCGATTCCGGTTATCGGCGGGGTGTTGGACATAATTTGGGCACCCATCGCCGCCGCCATCAGCTACAAAATGTTTGGCGACAAGCGCGGAAAATACACTTCCGCGATTACCTTCATCGAAGAATTGCTGCCCATCGCCGACGTGCTGCCGACGTTTACCCTGTTTTGCATCTTGTTCGACTTCATCGGGCTTGGCAAGGAAAAACCTATCGTTTTTGCCGATGCCGAATACGTATAGAAAGATGCCTTATCTTTTTTCCAAAAGTACTACATTTTCAACGTGTTGTGTGTGCGGAAACATATCCACGGGCTGAACGCGCAACACGCGGTATTTCGTGTCGAGCAGGTTCAAATCGCGGGCTTGGGTGGCAGGGTTGCAACTGACGTAAACGATACGCGAGGGTTCGGCGAGCAGCATGGCGTCAATCACGTCGTCGTGCATTCCTGCGCGGGGCGGATCGGTAACAATCACGTCGGGCTTGCCGTGCTCGGCGATAAAATCGGCGTTCAGCACGTTTTTCATATCCCCCGCGAAAAACAGCGTGTTGCCGATGCTGTTGATCCGCGAATTTTCCCTCGCGTCGTCAATCGCCTCAGCCACGTACTCAATCCCGATCACTTTCCGCGCTTGTCGCGCAAGGAAATTGGCGATCGTCCCCGTCCCGGTGTAGAGATCGTAAACCAGCTCGTCGCCCTTCAACCGCGCAAAATCGCGCACCACCGCGTAGAGATTGTGCGCCTGACGGCTGTTGGTTTGGTAAAACGATTTCGCGCCGATTTTGAAACGCAAGTCTTCCATTTCCTCGAAAATAAATTCGCGCCCCTTCCACGTCAGCACTTCCTGATCGTTAATCGTGTCGTTTGCCTTTCCGTTGATAATGTACAGCAGGGCAGTGATTTGCGGAAATTTTTCGGCGATGAACGCCAGCAGTTTTTCCCTCGTTTCTTTTTCCTCGCGAAAAAAAACCACGCTGAGCATCACTTCCCCAATCGAAGAGGTGCGGACGATGAGGGTGCGCATCAACCCATCCTGATTGCGAAGATCGAAAAAGGGGATTTCGTTTTGCAGACAAAATTCGCGGACGGCGTTGCGGATTTGGTTCGATATGTCGTCCTGCAACCAGCACTTCCTAATATCCAGCACTTTATCGAACATTCTAGGGATATGGAAACCCAGTGCGTTCATCGTGCCGGACGGATTTCCGCCTTCGATTTCCTCTTCGGTAAGCCAACGCTTGTTGGAAAAAGTAAATTCGAGCTTGTTGCGGTAAAAGGTGGTTTCCGGCGCAGGCAATATCGGGGAAATCTCGGGCAGGGCAATTTTGCCGATGCGTGAAAGGTTGTCTAAAACCTGTTTTTGCTTGTATTCCAATTGTTTATCGTATGGCAAAATCTGCCACTTGCAACCGCCGCAACTGCCAAAATGTTCGCAGAAAGCCACCGCCCTGTCGGGTGCGAAAGACCGGAAGGCGACGACTTTCCCCTCGGCGTAGCTGTTTTTCTTGCGCGTGAGCTGTATGTCCACCACGTCGCCGGGCACGGCGAAAGGCACAAACACCGCCAAGCCGTCGATTTTGGCGAGGGCTTTCCCTTCCGCCGCCACATCGGTAATTGTTACCGCTTCCAAAACGGGTAGCGGTTTTTTCTTTTTTGACATTTAGAAACTGTTTAAAATTTTATCGAAAAATGAACTGTTTGTTTTGCTTTTCTTTGCTACTGTTTTGGCATCTTTTCCACTTTTCCCTTTTGATTTAGCCCGCTAAATCTGCAAGGAAAAAATGAAAAATCTACCTCAAGATAACCTCAAAACAGTTGAGCAATAAAATTTAAACAGTTTCTAAATTTCGATTTGAGGCTACAAAGATACGAAAAAAGATTTGCGTTTAGGGTTTGGACGTTCGGACATAGGCATTTCCCCCTGCAATTCTGACAAAAAGACGAACGCCCGAAAACCTCGTTTTGGCTACTAAGGGCGCTTGTGGAAATAAGGTTTTTTTTACGCCGCAGGCGTTGCATATCAATAGAAACGCAACGTCGCCCACGCACTTTTCCCCCGTAGGAGATACACAAAATCGTAATTCGTGATTCGTAATTGATGCCTTCCACATTCTAAAAAACAAAAAAATCATTATCTTTGTGCTTTCAACTCAAAACATGGAAAAAAGAAAAATTGAATCATCATTACGCAACAAATTCAACATCTTAGAAAATGGCTGTAACAATAAGCAAAGTAACTGACAAAAGCACCCTGCACAAATTCATTCAATTTGGCATAGATCTTTACGAAGGGAACGATTATTTTGTCCCCCCGTTGATTTACGATGAGTTCGCAACCCTCAACAAAGAGAAGAACCCCGCATTCGAGCAATGCGACGCCGACTATTTCCTTGCCTACCGCAACGAGGAAATCGTGGGGCGTATCGCCGTCATCATCAACCACAAGGCAAACGAAATGTGGAACGAAAAAAACGCCCGGTTCGGCTTCGTGGATTTCATTGACGACGACGAGGTGGTGGACGCGCTTTTCGACACGGCGGAAAATTGGGCTCGCCGCCGAGGAATGAACAAGATGCACGGTCCCTTAGGCTTTACCGATTTCGATCACGAGGGTATGCTCATCGAGGGCTTCGATCAATTGGGGACAATGTCCACCATCTACAACTACCCCTACTACGTTTCCCAAATGGAACGGCGGGGCTACGTGAAAGATCAAGATTGGTTTGAATACAAGATTCCCGTCCCGAAAGAAATTCCCAAACGCTATATGAGGGTGGCGGAAGTGGTACGGAAAAAATTCAGGCTGACTACCAAAAAATTTCAATCGAAAAAAGAAGTGTGGCCCTACGCCCGTGAGATTTTCGAACTGCTAAACAAGACATACAAAAACCTTTACGGCTTCGCACCCCTGACGGATAAACAAATTGATTATTACGTGGAAATGTATATCCCTATGCTGCGCCTGAATTTTATTTCGGTGGTGCTGCGCGAAGAGGACAACAAGCTGGTTGGCGTCGGCATCGGGCTGCCAAGTTTGTCTGTCGCGTTGCAAAAGGCGAAGGGGAAATTTATGCCTGCCGGTTGGTATCATCTCTACAAGGCGCTGAAAGGCAACAACAATAAAATTCTCGATTTGTTGCTCATCGGCGTGGATCCCGAATACCAAGGAAAAGGCGTGATTACGCTTATTTTCAGCCAATTCATACAGGAAGCCGTTGATTTGGGCATCGAATACACGGAAAGCAACCCCGAATTGGAAGTGAACAACAAGGTGCGAAGTATGTGGACCGATTTCAACGCCGTGCACCACAAATCGCGCAGGGCTTTCATCAAAGAGATATAAAAACAACCATCAAACTGCAAAACGGAAACGGGATTTAGGACAAATATGGCTGAGTTAGAGAAAGATTTACAAAACACAAACGTCAATTACATAGAGGACAGTATCAGAACACTCGAATGGCAGGAACATATCCGCCTTCGTCCGGGAATGTACATCGGCAAGTTGGGCGACGGCGCGTCGCCGGACGACGGCATTTACGTGCTGCTGAAAGAAGTCCTCGACAATTCCATCGACGAATATATGATGGGCTTCGGCAAAACCATCGAAGTCCGCATTGAGGACGAGAGCGTGTCGGTGCACGATTTCGGGCGCGGCGTGCCCCTCGGCAAAGTGAAGGACGTTTCTTCGAAAATGAATACCGGCGCCAAGTACGATTCAAAGGCGTTCAAAAAGTCCGTTGGGCTTAATGGCGTGGGCATCAAGGCGGTAAATGCGCTGTCATCGCGTTTTTTCATCGAAAGTTTCCGCGACAAACAGTCGAAAAGCGTGGTTTACGAACGGGGCATCGTCATTGAGGACGGCGAGTTGAAAACCTCGCCCGAAAACAACGGCACCCTCGTGAAATTTACCCCCGATCACGAAATTTTCGGCGATTACCACTACCGCGACGAATTTATCGTCCCCCTGCTCAAAAACTATGTTTTCCTCAACGTGGGGCTGACGATCGTTTTCAACGGGCAAAAATTCTTTTCCAAAAACGGCTTGGAAGATTTGCTGAACGAAAACCTCACGTCCGAGATACTCTACCCCATTATCCACCTCTACGGCGAAGACATCGAAATTGCCATCACGCACACCAATCAATACGGCGAGGAATACTATTCCTTCGTAAACGGACAGCACACCACGCAGGGCGGGACGCACCTGTCCGCTTTCCGCGAGGCTTCGGCGCGTGTCATCAAGGAATTTTACAACCGCAATTTTGAGTATTCGGACATTCGCAACGGCATCGTGGCAGCCATCAGCATCAAAGTGGAAGAGCCGGTTTTCGAATCGCAGACAAAAACCAAGCTCGGCTCGAGAGATATGTCGCCCAACGGCGTGTCCGTCAATAAATACATCAGCGATTTTTTGAAGAAAGAATTGGATAACTACCTGCACAAGAACCTCGAAACAACCGATTTGTTGCAGAAAAAAATCCTCGAATCGGAAAAAGAACGCAAAGCCATCGCCGGGGTAACCAAGTTGGCTCGCGAACGCTCGAAAAAAGCCAATTTGCACAACAAAAAATTGCGCGACTGCCGTATCCACTACAACGACAGCAAAGGCGACAACTTGGAAGATACCAGCATCTTCATTACCGAGGGCGATTCCGCCAGCGGATCCATCACGAAAAGTCGCGATCCGAACCTGCAAGCCGTTTTCAGCCTGCGCGGAAAACCGCTCAACAGTTTTGGGCTGACAAAAAAAATTGTCTATGAAAACGAAGAGTTCAACCTCTTGCAAGCCGCGCTCAACATCGAGGAAAATATGGACGAATTGCGCTACAACAAGGTGGTTATCGCCACCGATGCCGACACCGACGGTATGCACATTCGGTTGTTGTTGCTCACGTTTTTCCTGCAATTCTTCCCCGATTTGGTAAAGAAAGGGCACGTTTACATCTTGCAAACGCCACTTTTCCGCGTGCGGAACAAAAAGAAAACGGCGTATTGCTACACCGAGGAAGAACGCCTGTCCGCCATCGAAGAATTGGGACCGAACCCCGAGATAACCCGCTTCAAAGGGCTTGGGGAAATCTCGCCGGACGAGTTTCGCCATTTCATCGGGAAAGACATTCGCCTCGATCGCGTTACGATGCGCAAAGAGGATCTGCTGAAAGAACTGCTCGAATTTTATATGGGCAAAAACACCCCTGAGAGGCAGAATTTCATCATCGACAATTTGGTGGTGGAAGTTGAGGATTGATTGTTGAGGGAAATAATTTAGAAAGCAACACAATATGAAGATAACGACAAAGCATTTCTTTTTGCCCTTGGCGGTATTATCTGCCGTGGCATTGCCCTACGGCTGCGCCAAGAACGACATTGAAGGCTCTGAAAAAACCGATGCCACACGAGAAGCATCGCCAACGATATGGAACTTGAACGATGAGGCAACAACCCGCGCCGATGCGTACAATGCTGTACCGCAAGAGTTTATGGAAGAGGCAAAAAACGCACGTTTCTTCGCCCTGAACCCAGCCTTGAAAAAGGAAACGGGGGCAAAGGTAAACGACATTGTAAACCTGCAACTCTTTGAAGGGGACGGCTATCAAGCTACCGTCAGCAATATCGTTACGGACGTGAACGGCAACTATACGCTTAGTTTAAAGTTAGTTGGCTATCCGATGGGCTTTGGCGTCATTACCACGAGCACGGAAGGCAAATCCCTCGTTACCGTATCCGTTCCCGAAAAGGGAAGGATTTACGGAAGTTTGCTCAATGCAAAATCCAATGAATACTACCTGCTCGACAAGGACAACAGCAAGCGAAAATACATTGATTTTCACGATGATGCGATAGAAATTACGAATACCGATCAAAATAATGCGTCGGGAAATCCCCACCTCAACGCTGTCGCGACACGCGCTTTGGGCGAGGACGATCCGGCAACGATTGATTTACTCATCGTTTACACCCCTGCCGCCGCCAATAGCACTTACAGTGCGCAACGCGGCGGTATCAACAACGTAATTTCCACTATGATAGCCTTAGGAAATACGGCTATGGAGCTAAGTAAAACAAGCATTACCCTGCGCCTTGCCCGTTCGGAACAAGTGGATTATACGGAAACCGATATGAATACTTCCCTATCTCAGTTACAAGGAACTACTGACGGATATATGGACAATGTGCATCAACTCAGAACGCAATACGGTGCTGATTTGGTGCAACTTATATCGAGCGATGCAGGCGGAGGCTTGGGCTATCTCATCAATAGTTCCGGGGGAAATTATAGATATTGCTTTTCCGTGGTTAATGTTACCCAAGTCGGTGGCGATTATCCTTGTTCCGTCCACGAACTCGGACACAATATGGGATTGAGCCACGGGGCGAATATGTTGGATTACAGTGTGAGTAAAGGTTTATTTAGCTATTCGTTTGGTTGGGATTGGATAGGAAATGACGGACGGCGATACACCTCGGTAATGGGATATTGGAGCCCAGAATCGTATGCGGACAATCAAAGACGCTACAACACCGCTTATTTTTCCAATCCCAACGTATCTCATCAAGGCGTGCCGACGGGCGACGCTGTAAAAGCTGATGCCGCCCGCAGTTTGCGAAAGATAAAGCACGTTGTTGCAAATTATGAAACCATTAAAGAGGAACCTCCGGTAGTCTTTTCCGGCTTTACCCTGAACAACGGCGACAAGACTGCCCTTTTCCACACGGCAAAACTGAATTTGACGATCAGCGGCGGCACACCCACCCACTATATGAGCAGCGAAAGCAGTAGTTTCGATGGCGCATCGTGGAAAGTCTATGATACTTCCGCGCTAACCCATACTTTTGACAAAGACGAAACGGGCATTAAAACCGTGTATGTGAAGTTGAAAAACAGCAGAGGGGAAACGGAAGTACGCAGCGACGAGATCTATTACAAACCTGCATACCCCGTAAACTAACGAATAATAGGACGATTCTATGACAGATACAATGAGGAATAATAGGGCAACGAAAAGCAGGGGGCAATTTTTCCACTTCCCCGATAATGTTGTATTAAAATACGCGATCGTAGCGTTATGCTCACTATTTTTGGCTTGTGGCAAAGACGAACCCGATCCTAGCATAACGGCAAGCGTTCAAAGCATTACCCTGCCACCCGCAGGTGGGGAACAAACTTTTACGGTAACCATCGCCAATGCCAACGAATGGACACTAACACCATCGCCGCAAAGTTGGCTTAGCGTATCAACGCAAGGGGGCAATCAAGTTAAAGTGAAAAGCGATGCTAATTTGGACGTTGCGCGTTCAGCCGTTGTAACCTGCACGGTGCAAGGCACGGACATTGCCGTGTCGATTCCGGTAACGCAATCGGCGATTAGCGTTACGGCAAGCGCACAAAACATTACCCTGCCCTCGATGGGTGGGGCGCAGACTTTCACAATCACTTGTAATGCTGATGATTGGATTGTAGTATCCCCACAAAGTTGGCTTAGCGTATCGAGGCAGGGGGGCAATCAGGTTACGGTGCAGAGCGAAGTCAATTTCGACAATGCACGTTCAACCGCAGTGAAGTGTCAGCTAAACGGAAAAGATATATTATCCGTGCAGGTGTCTCAAAACGCGGTAACGAAACTTCAAAGCGACAGCTTGGCTTTGGCTGATTTGTATCACACGGCAGGTGGTTCGGGCTGGACAACAAAATGGACATTGACGAGTGGAAATATCGCCCAATGGAAAGGGGTTACGGTTACAGACGAGCGGGTATCGGGGCTGGAATTACCGTCGAATAATCTTGTCGGGAACATTCTGGCAAGTTTCGGTAGGCTGACGAATCTTGCGCATTGCAATTTGAGCGGAAACAAGCTATCCGGCAGTATCCCGACGGAAATCAGCAACCTGACAAAGCTGGAATACTTGGACTTGTCGGGGAACAACCTTTCCGGTATCATTCCCGCCCTCAATATCGCTAAATTAGTGGTGCTCGATTTGAGCGGAAACGAATTTACCGATATGGCTGCGCAAACCCTTTCGGACTTGGAATACCTCGCCCTTCGTCAGAACAAGTTGCAGGGCAGTCTGCCTTCCTCGTGGGCGAATTACAAGAAGCTGATTTATATCGACGTCAGCGCAAATGCCTACACCGGAAGCATTCCAAATTGGACTGCCCTAATCCGCCTGAGAGCCTTGCATCTCTATGACAACAAACTATCCGGTGGACTTCCCACATTGTTGGCGACACTCAATTATTTGGAATCCATTGCCTTGCATAAGAATGATTTTACCGGAAACATTCCCTCAAACTTAGGGGATTTACCGCTGTTGGAATCGCTATGGCTGTCCCAAAATAGACTTACCGGGGAAATTCCCCAATCCCTGCTGCAAAATCCCCATTGGGACGAGTGGAAGGGAAACGTTGCCCCGCAACAAAGCGATTACGGCTTCTCAAACTACGTGGAAACGAGAGCAGTACAAGCCAATACCCCAAGCGAACTTTCCGATTATGGAAAGCAGTTGAAAAAGACGATCCGACAGCGATTGGGAAATAAATGATGGTTCAACTCAAAAAAAATTGGATATGACAACATTCTCTCGCCCCCCTTCCAAGTCGCGCACCGCCCTTTTCCCCGGCACGTTCGATCCCTTTACCATCGGGCACGAATCGTTGATACGTAGAGGATTAGAGCTTTTCGATGAAATCATCATCGCCATCGGGGTAAACGAAGCAAAAAAGTCTTATTTCCCATTGGAAAAAAGGCTGGATATGATTCGGGAATTGTACGCCGACGAACCGCGTGTGAAAGTGGAAAGTTACAATTCGCTCACGATTGATTTCGCGAAAAAAACGGGTGCCGGGTTCATTCTTCGCGGCGTGCGATCGGTAAACGATTTTGAATACGAAAAAACCATCGCCGATATGAACAGAAGCATTTCCGGCATAGAAACCTTGGTGCTGTTTACCGAGCCGTCGCTCACGCACATCAGTTCTACGCTCGTCCGCGAATTGTTGCGTTACGGTTACGATGCAAGCAAATTCATACCGAAAGGAATCAAATTATAATTTCCGTCCCTAAACCAACGAAAATAAAAAACAAGAACCAATGTATAAAAAAAATTTTCCTGCCATTGCAGCCATGCTCTTAATCGCCTCTTCCGCCTTTGCGCAGACGCGCCTCAGCCCCGACGGAATCAAATTGGAACGCACCTTACAACTCATCAAAAATCTGTACGTGGACGACGTTCATAGCGAAAAACTTACCGAATCGGCTATCCGTGCTATGCTGCACGATCTCGATCCGCACTCGCAATATATGAACGCCGAGGAAGTGAAAGAGATGAACGAACCGTTGCGAGGAAATTTCGACGGCATCGGCATATCCTTCAATATGCTGACTGACACGCTATACGTGATGGAAGTCATTTCCGGCGGTCCCTCGCAGAAAGTGGGCTTGATGCCCGGCGACAAAATCATTTTCGTGAACGACACGCTGATAGCCGGCGTGAAAATGAAAAACAAGGACGTCATCAAAAAATTGCGCGGAGAGAAAGGAACGGCAGTGAACGTGAGGGTATCGCGCCGTGGAACGCAGGGCTTGCTCGATTTCCGCATCGTCCGCGATAAAATACCCATTTACAGCATCGACGCCGCATATATGATCGACAAGAACACCGGCTATATCCACCTAAGCCGTTTCGGGGCTACCTCAACCGAAGAATTTTTGAAAGCCGAAAAAGAGTTGAAAGAGCAGGGAATGAAAAACCTCATCTTCGATTTGACGTTCAACGGCGGCGGCATCTTGCAAACGGCAGCCGACATCATAGACGAGTTTCTTGGGGAAGACAAGCTGATTGTTTACACGGAAGGCAAAAACCAACCTCGGCTCAAACACGTTTCCACGGCGAAAGGACAGTTCCAAACGGGGAAACTTGTCGTTATGGTGGACGAAGGCTCGGCTTCGGCAAGCGAAATCTTGTCGGGGGCGGTGCAAGATTGGGACAGGGGTGTGATCGTGGGGCGTCGCACCTTCGGGAAAGGATTGGTGCAACGCCAATATCCGCTGACAGACAGCACGATGATACGATTAACCGTCGCCCGATATTACACACCGTCGGGGCGCAGTATCCAAAAACCCTACGAAAACGGCAAAGAAGAGGAATACAGCAAGGATCTCATCAACCGCTTCAACAATGGGGAAATGCTGCACGCCGACAGCATCCATTTCCCCGATTCGCTGAAATACACTACCTTAGTGAACAAACGCACGGTTTTTGGTGGCGGGGGGATTATGCCGGACTACTTCGTGCCGATCGACACGACAAGCACCCGGCTGCACCGGGCCTTGAATGCCTTGGGCATACTCAACCGACTGTCTATCGGGGAAATAGACAACAACCGCAAGCAACTGTTGAAATCCTATCCCAACGTGCAAGCGTTCAAGGCGAAATACGAGGTTTCCCAAAAACTGTTAGACAAGCTGAAAACCTTAGCCGAGGGCAACTCGATAAAATGGGACGAGGCGGATTTTGAAAAATCGAAAAGGATTATCGGCGTGCAACTGAAAGCGTTGATGGCTCGCGACTTGTACGACTCGTCGGCGTTTTATGCCATCATCAACGACGAGAACGATATTTTCAAAGAAAGTCTGAAAATCATCAGCAGCGACACGCGGTACAACGACTTGCTTCAAGGAAAAAACCGGACAAAAAATAACCCCTAAACATTTGGCGCGATGGATTACAACTACTCGAAACTGAGGGTAAAAGAGGGGGCGAAAGTCCGGTTGAAAGATTACCCGACTGACGAAAACTGCGGTGTTGACAAGAAATCGGCGAAGGACGAAATCAAAAAAAACATCAAAGAACTATCTGATTTCCAAGAACTTTTCTATGCCGATGATCGCTATTCGCTGCTCATCATCTTGCAAGCGCCCGACGCCGCAGGGAAAGACGGCGTTATACGGCACGTGATGTCGGGCATCAATCCGCAGGGCTGCCGCGTGCATAGCTTCAAAACGCCCAACAAGGCGGAATTGGAACACGACTACCTCTGGCGGCACTACCTCGCCCTGCCCGAACGCGGTATGATTGAAATTTTCAACCGCTCGCACTACGAAAATGTGCTGGTAACGAAAGTAAACCCCCAATACATTCTCAACGAGCGCATTCCGGGATACGATTCGGTGGATAAACAGAACAAGGATTTTTGGGAAAACCGCTACAAATCCATCAACCACTTCGAAAAACACCTTTACGAAAACGGAACGCGCATTCTCAAATTCTTTTTGCACGTCTCGAAAGACGAACAGAAAAAACGCTTCCTTTCGCGGCTCGAAAAGCCGGAAAAGAATTGGAAATTCAGCTCTGCCGACTTGGAAGCCCACGCCCAATGGGACGAATACCAAAAGGCGTATGAGGAAATGTTGGAAAAAACCTCAACCGATCACGCGCCGTGGCACATTATCCCTGCCGATAAAAAATACTTCGCCCGCGTTGCCGTCGGCGACATTATTTTGGACTTGTTCAAATCGCTCAAACTGCGCTTCCCCACCCCCGAATCGCCCGAAATGCTGGCGAAAGCGAGGGCGCAGTTGATGAATGAGTAGGGGGAAAAATTGGCGATATGTGCAAAAACCTCGCAAAAGCCACCGATTGAGCGACGAAGATTTGAGCAAGGCGTATATTATGGAAATGAAGCGTGCATAGTGCTACAAAATCATTTCAAGATTAGCCCCCACTCTCGTTCATTTTAAGGGTTTAATTTTCTATATTTCAATAAATTATAAAGCTAACCAAACAGTTAGTAACCGAATAGTTACTAACTGTTTGGTTAGTTAGAAAAAAGTTGTAACTTTGCAGAAAATTTTATTGGTATGAAAAACGTTGGAAATGAAAATCCATTTTATTATGGGCGTATGGTAAGAATGCCATATTTTACAGATAGAGAGAAAGATACACAAAGGTTGCAAACTAATTTCCGCAACGGAATAAATTCTATATTGATTTCGCCACGCCGTTGGGGAAAATCGTCTTTGGTGCAAAA
>JAISYO010000162.1 GCA_031269865.1 Dysgonamonadaceae bacterium
TACCGCCTGATAACAAGCAGAGCAAAACAATCATTATCTTTTTATTCATAGTTCACTTACTGTTTATTTTAATATATTGAATGGGATTGACGAAACATTCCCGCCAATCCCACTGCAAAGATAATCAATATTTCGGGTTTTGAACGAGCGAACCTAAACTTTTATTTATGGATGAAAATGGGAAAAGCGAATGCAGGCGTCCCAACTCGCTCGACTCGAAACCCGGACGGTAAAAAGATAAAAGTTCACTCTCCTGATAAAGGGGTAACGCCTGGGTAATTTCGGATATTTGTTGTACCTTTCGCATGTGTTTTTGTTTGGATTTCCCCGTTTTTGGCCGCTAAACCGTTTTTTCGGGGTTTTCCATAAAGATACGAAAATCCCAACTATTTTACAAACAAATAGTTGGGACAATTTTTGTATTTAACGGACATGCCTGCTTAATTGCAAGTTATTTCATCCTCTTCCCCAATTCCTCATCCGAAATTACCGAAATCACGGTACGTCCGTCGGGCGTGAAATTGGGCGCGGGGGTTGCAAAAAGCTGATTGACAATCAACAGCATATCGTCCAATGAGAGCGTGCGTCCGTAGGGCATCGCCGTTTGGTTCGCCAAGGACAGCGCGATACTTTCCCTCACGTCGTCTTTCACGTTGCTTTCCGTCTCGATGCTTTTGTCGATCATCGCCCGAATGAGCGTTGCCGATTGGGGATTTTCAATTTCCGCAGGAATGCCCTGTATGGCGAAGGTGTTATTGCCAAGGTTGCTCAATTCAAAGCCCAAGGCTTCCAAATCGTCGATGATGGCAGGCAAGGCAGCCGCTTCCGAAGCCGAAAGTTCCAACATATCGGGGAACAGCACACGTTGCGAAACGCCACGCCGATTCCTGATCTGGTCAATGTACTTGTCGAACAGTATCCGCACGTGCGCCCGATGCTGATCGATAACCATCAGCCCCGATTTCACTGACGTGAGTATGTATTTCTGCTTGAATTGGTAATGTTCGGGCGAGATTTCCAAGGGGAAAGCGTTTTCGCCCGATTTTTGGGCGAACAAGCCCGCCGATTTTTCTTCATTCGGCGCGTCAGACGGTTCATCGCCCCTATTTTCAAAGCCTTGGTAAAGTTTTTCCCAATCGAAGCCGGGGGCTTGCTTGTGGTAATTTTCGCCGCCCGACGTCGCACGGAAGGGATTGTAGCTCGGATTCACGTTTACCCTCGGCATCGGCGCGGAGTTCGACGGATCGAAAATCGGAATATCCGGCGCGTCTTCCCTGTCGAAATCAATGCTTGGAATCGCGTTGAATTTCCCCAACGACTCTTTTACCGTAACCATCAGAATCTGCCACAACGCCTGCTCGTTTTCAAATTTCACTTCGGTTTTCGTGGGGTGAATATTCACGTCGATGCTCGCCGGATCCACCTCGAAATAAATATAATAAGCCGGATTTTCATCGGCAGGGATCAGGGGGGCGAAAGCCGATGCCACTGCTTTGTGGAAATAGGGGTGGCGAATATACCGCTTATTGACGAAAAAAAACTGGTTGCCCTTGGTTTTCCGCGCAAATTCGGGCTTGGATATGTATCCGTGAATTTTCGCGAGCGAGGTTTCGGCGTTGATTTCTATCAGCTGGGGGTTGATGCTTCGCCCTGCGATTTGCGAAATGCGCTGTCGCAATGCGGCAACGGGCAGTTGAAGCGTCTGCACATCGTTTTCGACAAGCGTAAATTCCACTTCGGGGTGCACCAACACGATTCGTTCTATCTCTGTAAAGATATTCCGCCGTTCCGTCTCGTTCGATTTCAGGAACTTGCGCCGCGCCGGGACGTTGAAAAATATGTTTTTCACGGAAATGCTCGTCCCCTCGGCGCAGGAAACGGCTTCCTGCTTTTCGACTTCCGAACCGGCAATCAACAAAACGGTGCCCACTTCATCTTCGGGACGGCGCGTTTTCACTTCCACCTGCGCTACCGCCGCGATGGAAGGCAGGGCTTCGCCCCGAAAACCCATCGTAGTCAGCGAAAACAAGTCGTCCGCAGTCTTAATTTTCGAGGTGGCGTGCCGTTCAAACGCCATACGCAAGTCGGTAAACGACATACCTTTACCGTTGTCGATAACCTGCACGAGCGTGCGCCCTGCATCTTTGATGACGATTTGTATGTGCGAAGCCCCTGCATCGAGGGCGTTCTCAACCAATTCTTTCACAACCGAGGCGGGGCGTTGGATAACTTCCCCGGCGGCAATCTGGTTCGCGATGGAATCGGGCAAAAGATGAATTATGTCGGACATAGGCTGTTTGAATACGAAATACGGTTTCTTTATACAAATATACACTATCTTTGTGGAAATACAATAGCCAATCACATCTGCTTTTCACAAAATTATTATACTTTTGTATTCCTATAAAAGAAATACGTTATGAGTGAGAGAGTGAGGGTGCGTTTCGCCCCAAGTCCGACGGGACCGTTGCACATCGGCGGTGTACGCACGGCTTTATACAACTATCTGTTTGCCAAGCAACACGGTGGCGACTTCGTGCTTCGCATCGAGGATACCGATTCGCAACGCTTCGTGCCGGGCGCGGAACAATACATCGAGGAAACCTTCAAATGGCTGGGGCTGGAATACGACGAAAGCCCCTCGAAAGGTGGCAGCTTCGCGCCTTACCGACAATCGGAACGAAAAGAAATCTACGAACAATACGTTAGCGAGTTGTTGGACAAAGGCGCGGCGTATATCGCTTTCGACACGCCCCAAGAACTCGAAGCGAAACGAGCGGCGACGAACAATTTCCAATACGACGCCTCTACGCGCTTGCAGATGCGCAATTCGCTCACGCTGCCGCAAGACGAAGTGCAATCGCTCATCGACGGCGGCACGCAATACGTGGTGCGCATCAAGATAGAATCCGGCATCGACATCAAAGTCAATGACTTGATTCGTGGCGAAGTCATCATCAATTCCTCGGTGCTGGACGACAAAGTAGTCTATAAATCGGCGGACAAACTGCCCACCTACCACCTTGCCAACGTGGTGGACGATCATTTGATGAAAATCACGCACGTTATCCGTGGCGAAGAGTGGTTGCCGTCGGCACCCTTGCACGTGTGGCTTTACCGCAGTTTCGGCTGGGAAGACACGATGCCACAATTCGCGCATTTACCGCTGTTGCTCAAACCCGAAGGGAATGGCAAGTTGAGCAAACGCGACGGCGATCGCCTCGGATTTCCGGTTTTCCCCCTGCAATGGAAAGATCCAAAAACCGACGAAATATCGTCGGGATACCGCGAAAGCGGCTACCTGCCCGAAGCTGTCATCAATTTCCTGTCGCTGTTGGGCTGGAATCCGGGGAACGATCGCGAGATTTTTTCGCTGAAAGAACTCATCGACTTGTTTTCTTTTGACAGGGCGAGCAAAAGCGGGGCAAAATTCGATTACGAAAAAGCCAAATGGTTCAACCATAAATATATACAAGCCACGCCAAACGATAAACTCGCCGAAATGTTCCGCCCCGTCCTCGCCGAAAAAGGCCTGTCGGCTGCGCCGGAATACGTGGCGAAAGTCGTCGCCTTGGTAAAGGATCGCGTTAGTTTCGTGCCGGAATTGTGGCAGCAGGCGTCGTTTTTCTTTGTCGCGCCCACGTCATACGACGAAAAAACCGTGAAGAAACGCTGGACAGCCGAGTCGCCCGCGCAAATGGGGGAATTGATCGCGCTATTGCAGGGTATGGACGATTTTTCCGCCGAAAACCAAGAAAAAATCGTTATGAAATGGATCGAGGACAAGCAGTACCACCTCGGCAACGTGATGAACGTGTTTCGCTTGGCATTGGTGGGGGAAGGGAAAGGACCGCACATCTTCGACATTACCACCCTGCTTGGGAAAGAGGAAAGCATCGAACGGTTGAAAAACGCCGTTTCATCAATAAACATCTGATTTCAATGGACATAGATTTTGTGATCACGTGGGTTGATATGAACGATCTGAAATGGCAGAAAGAATTTGCCGCCTATTCGGGGAAAATCGACAACTCAAAAAATGAAGTTACCGAAGCGCGTTTCAGGGACCACGGGCTGTTGAAATACTGGTTCAGGGGCGTGGAAAAATTCGCCCCGTGGGTGCGGAAAATCCATTTCGTTACCTGCGGACAAAAACCGGAATGGCTCGACACAAGCAACTCGAAAATCAACCTCGTAAACCACAAAGACTATATCCCCTGCGAATTTCTTCCGGTTTTCAATTCAAGCCTGATTGAGATTTACCTGCACCGGATACCCGGCATCGCCGAGCATTTCGTTTATTTCAACGACGATTTTTTCCTCATCAACCACACGCCCCAAGAACGTTTTTTCGTGGACGGCGTTGCCACCGACATTGCCGCCTTCCGTAGCAACCTGGGCTTTTCGCTATGGAGTAAATGCCTGAAAAACAATATCCGTTTGATCAATCGGCATTTCGACAAAAAAGAAGTTTTTGAGCGCGATCGCGAAAAATGGCTGAATCCTTTGTACGGGAAAAAAGCGCGGTTGAACTACCTGCTGCTGCCCTATCGCAAATTCATTACCCTGCGCACGCCCCACAACGCGCAACCCTACACCAAAACACTGTTCAACGAGGTGTGGGGGGAGGTAGGCAAAGAACTGACGGAAATGTCATCGAACCGCTTCCGTAGCCGGAAAGACTACACGCAAGAGTTGTTCCGCACGTGGCAGATTTGCACCGGCAATTTCGTGCCTTACAACACTTACGCCGACACAAAAATGTTCCCACTTCTAATCCGCTCAAGACAAGCGGTAAAAGCTATCCAAAATCAAAGTTACAAATTAGTCTGCATCAACGACAACGAGCATATCCGCAATTTCAACCAAGTGATTGAAAACGTGAAAAACTCTTTTGAAAGCATTCTGCCCGAAAAGTCGGGGTTTGAGTTGTGAAAATGAGGTTCGAACAGCAAGTAACTTTGAGGACAATTTTACAATGCCCTTTGCTATTGTTGGAAAAAAGAATTATTTTTGTCTTTCAGTAATGATTCTTCTATTTTAAACGATGATAAAAGAACCTGTTGTTTCGGTTGTTATCCCTGTTTATAACGGGGAACAATATGTAAAATCATGCTTGGACGACATGATGTCCCAAACCTACAAGAATTTGGACATTATGGTAATCGACGACGGATCCACGGACAAATCCGCCGATATTGCGCGGGAATACCCGATACGCCTGATCCAACACGAGAAAAACCGCGGACTTTCCGCCGCCCGAAACACCGGGATAGATGCCACCAAGGGCGAATATATCCATTTTATGGACGTGGACGACGGCATCAACCCCTGCTATTACGAGAAAATGGTTGCCGCTATCACGGAAACCGATGCGGACGTAGCTTGCAGCGGCATCATTAACGAACCCAAACCGCATCGCACAATGCTTTATGACGAACAAAAGGTATTTTCGGGGATTGACGACAAATTGAAAATTACGAATGTCGGCAAATGGGGTTTTTCGGTTCGTTATTTATTTAAGGTAGAGTTTCTGAAAAAGCATCATCTGCGGTTTGAAGAAGGACGATTGATAGAGGATTTGCCTTTTTCACTTCCGGCAGTCTATTTTGCAGAAAAATTGGTGGTTGTACCCGGCGCGGTTTACACGTATATTCTTCGTGAAAATTCCATTATGACACGGAAAGATAAGAAGCACCGTCAAAAACGGCATACAGACAGACGGTATGCGATGGAATTTCGCCATCATTTCGCCCGACAACACCATTTTAAAATTCCCGGAGTACCGACAGGTCGGTTTTCGCTCTTTTTCGTCAAATGGTTTACTTAATAACAGGGTATGGAAAATTCAAAACAAGTATCGGTAATCGTTCCTGTGTATAACGGAGAAAAATATGTGACGCAATGTATTGAAAATCTGTTGCATCAAACGTATAAAAATTTGGAAATCATTGTCGTCAATGATGGATCGACAGATCGTTCGGCTGAAATTGCGGAACAATATCCCGTAAAAATTATCCATCAGGAAAACCATGGACTTTCAGCCTCACGAAATGTCGGGATCAATGCTGCCGTCGGCGAATTTATTCACTTCCTTGATGTAGATGATTTGATTAATCTTGAATTTTACGAAAAAACGGTGCAAGCCATCGTTGAAACCGATGCGGACATGGCTTGCTGCGGTTTCGTTTTTGAACGTTATCCGTTCCAAACACAAAAAATAGAACATAAATTATTGGTTTCCAATCTTGAAGACAAACTATCGCTAACCAATGTCGCCAATTACGGCGCTTGTTGGCGCTATCTCTTCAAAACATCGTTTTTAAAGAATACACCGGTTTATTTTGAAGAAGGGCGGTTGGTTGAGGACAGAGTTTTTTCCATTCAGGCAGTGTTTTACGCCAACCGAATTGTGTCTGTGCCGGATGCGGTTTATTTTTACAAAAACAGAGCAAATTCGATTATGACAACCAAAAATTTGTCGTTAATTTCCAAGCGGCATCAGGATAGAAAACACGCCCAAGAGTTTCAGCGCCATTTTGCAAAACAAAATCAGTTTGTTTTGGACAGAAAATTAAACCATCGGCGATGGCAATATAAATTTCTCGGAATACCCGTTCTTACTCAACGTATTTACAACGAAGGTAAAATAAAATGGTATTTTCTGGGAATACCCATTTTCCAAAAAAAAGAAATGCCTAAAAAAGAAAACTAAAATGATCATCGTTCGATTGAAAGGTGGTTTGGGAAATCAATTGTTCCAATATGCAGCAGGGCGACAATTAGCTGAAAAACATTGTGTCCCGTTGAAATTAGATCTATCGTACCTCCATCGTGGCGAAAATATCACTCATACAAAACGAAACTTTGAGCTGGACAAATTTAACATCGTTGCCGAAATTGCCACCGAAAACGAAATTCAAGCTATGCGGCATCGGCGTTGGCTGAATTTCATTCGTGCCGTCCAGCTCAAAGAACGCAAGAAAGACATTTACGCCCAATTCTTAAAAGCGAGAAAAACGTGTTATTTGGACGGCTGGTTTCAAAGCGAAAAATACGTTTCCCCTATTGCCGAACAAATCCGCAAAGAATTAGTTTTCAAAGAGCCATTGACGGATAACTATTTTATTGCCATCAAGGAACAAATAGAAAATACCTGTTCTGTTTCCCTGCATTTCCGGCGCGGCGACTATGTTGAAAATGCCAAATCCAATACGTTTCACGGCGTTTGTTCGCTCGATTATTATAAAAACGCGGCAAATAGCGTCGCCGAAAAAACCAAAAATCCGCATTTTTTCATATTTTCCGATGATATTCGGTGGGTTATGCGGAATTTCGAACTCAATTTCCCAACTGTTTTCGTTGAAAAAAGCGATGAAAATTTGCTTAGCGATTTTCGCCTGATGTCGCTCTGCAAGCACAATATCATTGCCAACAGTTCGTATAGCTGGTGGGCGGCGTGGCTGAATGAAAACGAAAACAAAATTGTGATTGCGCCGGAAAAATGGTTTGCGAATGCAGAAAAACAAAGTCAAACAACCGATTTAATACCTGAAAAATGGCACAAAATGTAGGCATATTGTATATCTGTACCGGGAATTATATTATTTTTTGGGAAGGATTTTACCGCTCGGCGGAAAAATACTTGCTGCCCGGATTCGAAAGACATTATTTTGTATTTACCGATGGACAAATAAATACTTTTGAAAATCAAAATATTAAAGTAATTTATCAAGAAAAATTAGGATGGCCTCTCGACACGCTTTTCCGGTTCAAAATGTTCTTGAAAGCAGAAGACGATTTGCGGACGATGGACTATCTTTATTTTTTCAACGCCAATCTGGTTTTATTGCAAA
The DNA here is from genome assembly GCA_031269865.1 of Dysgonamonadaceae bacterium. Lineage (GTDB taxonomy): Bacteria > Bacteroidota > Bacteroidia > Bacteroidales > Dysgonomonadaceae > JAISUH01. The sequence goes on from JAISYO010000162.1 coordinate 7,857, forward strand.
CAGCCGGAAATGAAATACTCCCTTGCGAAAATGAAGAACTGACGGTGGTTCAGCACCCCGGATTTTTCAACAAAAAACGCAAAGAATTCACTTACGACACCAACAAAAAATCATTGGCGTATATTCCCAAAGAAGAAGGAACTGTGTATATTGCCGGAGGATTGAACGGCGGCGCATCCGTTCCTTATTTGAAAATGATAAACGCTTTGTCTGCCAATATCGACGATGATTACCGCAGGAAAGTTATTGCCCTTTGGCACGACGAATCACACATTAACCGCTATATTATAGGCAAAAATGTAAAAATTCTTCCTCCATCCTACCTCTATCCCGAAGGCTGGGACATTCCTTTTGAGAAGACAATTCTTATATTAGACAAAAAACGGTTCGGGGGACATAAGGCGCTTCGACGATAAAAGATGCGGATAATCACTGAACAGGAAACTAATTCCACTCTAAATTGTTTATATTCTTAAACATTACGACGATGAACCCGAAATTGAAAAAAATAAACATCAAGACGATGTCTTTCGTACCCCTAACCTTTACGGTGTCTATTCTCTTGATTCTCTATGTTTTCCCGAAGCAGGGAAAATTCAAATACTCGTTCAACGAGGGACGTCCTTGGCAGTATAGCCTCTTGACTGCGCCCTTCGACTTTCCCATTTACAAAGACGCCGCGCAATTGAAGCAGGAACAAGACAGCATTTTGGCGTTTTACGAACCTTATTACAGTCTTGATGCCGAAATCGAAAAAAACGCGATGGCGGAATTTGATGCCGACGTGAGCACAAATTCCCGCTTCAAAAATTGGTTGCCGGAAGACGTCCTCTATATCCGCAACAAATTGAAGAAATTCTACGAGAACGGCATTATGCCCTCGGACGATTACGACAAAGTGTCGGCATCGAAAACACAACAGTTGCGCATCAAAACCGACAACGTCGCCAATTCTTATGACGTGAAGTCCTTTTCCACCATTCGTTCAGCCTACGAGCAAATCATCAGGGACAAGCCCGAAAACCTGCCGGAAAATTCGCTGAAAGCCGCCAACATCAACAATTACATTCGCGAAAACGTGATCTACGACGCTTCCACATCCGACAAGGCGCGAAACGAATTTATACAGCGGGTGTCGCCGTCGGTTGGGTTGGTGCAAACCGGGGAACGGATCATCGATCAGGGCGAAATCATCAACCCCCAAACCTACAATACCCTGCTGTCGTTGAAGCGCATAACCGAAGAACGAAACGGCGGAACGAAAAAAAACTATTGGATCATACTCGGGCAGTTCCTGCTAATTTTCACAATGATGGGGGCATTTTTCTGCTACCTGCTGTTTTTCCGCCCGACGGAATACCACAACCGACAACACGTGCTGTTTATGGTAATGCTCATTACGTTTTTCGTTGTGCTCACGGCAATTACCACACGTTATTTTCAGTTTAACGTTTACATTATCCCCTACGCCATACTCACGATCCTGATCCGCACGTTCATCGACTCGCGAACGGCAAACTTCGCCGGGCTGATTACCGTCATTCTCTGTTCGTTGATGGTGCCCTTCCCCTTCGAATTTATTGTCATCGAAATATCGGCGGTGATGGTGTCGGTGTTTATACTCAAAGAGCTTACCGAACGCTTGCAGCTGATCCGCAGCTCGTTTTTTATCCTGCTGGTTTACGTGGTTGTTTACATCGGTTTTTCATTGTTCCAGGAAGGGAACATCAATAAGATAGAATGGGGCGTATTGACTGATTTCCTGATCAATTTCATCTTCATTATGTTCTCTTACACGCTGGTGTATCTGGTGGAAAAAACTTTCGGGTTCATTTCCGGCGTGAGTATGGTGGAATTGTCCAACATCAACAAGCCCCTTCTCAAAGAACTTTCTGAAAAAGCGCCGGGAACCTTCCAACACTCTATGCAGGTATCCAACCTTGCCACCGCCGCCGCCATCAAATTGGGGGCGAATGCCTCGCTGATACGCACCGGGGCATTGTACCACGACATCGGAAAAATAGAAAACCCTACTTTTTTCACTGAAAATCAGGTGGCTGGAATGAATCCACACACGGGGCTTCCCTTCGAAGAGAGCGCGAAAATCATCATCAGCCACGTGAAGGACGGCGTGAAGCTGGCGCAAAAAAACGGACTGCCGGAACAAATCACGGATTTTATCGAAACGCACCACGGCACGAGTATGCCCCGCTATTTCTACAACTCGTGGAAAAACGCCAATCCGGGTAAAGAGATGGACGAGAGCCTTTTCCGCTATCCCGGACCGAACCCGTTCAGTCAAGAAACGGCAATACTGATGATGGCGGACACGGTGGAAGCGGCTTCGCGCAGCCTTTCAGAATACACGGAAAAATCCATCGGCGCGTTAGTCAATAACATGATTGACACGCAAGTGGAAGAAGGCTATTTTAGCAACGCACCCATTACCTTCAAAAACATACAAACCATCAAAGACGTTTTCATCGACAAGCTGAAAACGATTTACCACACGCGCATCGCTTATCCCGAATTGAAGTAGAGGGATGTCTCAAAAGCCCAAAAGGGGATGTCGTCATTGCGGGCTTGACCCGCAATCGTTTGATAATAAAGTGCTATTTTTCAGGAGATCCCGTGTCAAGCGCGGGATGACACTCTTTTGAAACAGCCGCCTATTCCCACTCTATCGTCGCGGGCGGTTTCGATGAAATATCATATACCACGCGGTTTACGCCTTTTACCTTATTGATGATTTCGTTGGACATTTTCGCCAAAAACTCGTAGGGCAGGTGCGCCCAATCGGCAGTCATCGCGTCGGCGGACGTTACGGCTCGCAAAACGATGGTGTTTTCGTAGGTGCGTTCGTCGCCCATCACGCCCACCGATTGCACGGGCAAAAGAATCGCCCCCGCCTGCCAAACCTTGTCGTACAACCCCGTTGAGCGAAGCCCCGAAATGAAAATATCGTCGGCATCTTGCGCTATGCGCACTTTTTCGGGCGTAATGTCGCCCAAAATGCGGATTCCAAGCCCCGGACCGGGGAAGGGGTGGCGGTAAACCAAATGCGCCTTCATTCCCAATTCCAACCCGATGCGGCGTACCTCGTCTTTGAACAGCAGACGAAGCGGTTCGCAAAGTTTCAAGTTCATTTTTTCGGGAAGTCCGCCCACGTTGTGGTGGCTTTTTATGGTTGTTCCAGTAATGGAAAGCGACTCGATAATGTCGGGGTAGATGGTGCCTTGCGCCAACCATTTTATGTCGGACAGCTTGCGTGCCTCTTCATCGAAAACGTCAATGAAACCCTTACCGATAATCTTGCGTTTCTTTTCGGGTTCGGTTACGCCTTCCAAGGCTCGATAGAAACGCCCTTTGGCGTTCACGCCGATAACGTTCAGCCCAAGGTGTTCGTAATCGGCAAGCACCGTCTCAAACTCGTTTTTGCGCAACAGCCCGTGATCCACGAAGATGCAAGTCAGGTTTTTGCCGATCGCCCTGTTCAGCAACACGGCAACTACCGACGAGTCCACCCCGCCCGAAAGCGCGAGGATAACCTTGTCGTCACCCAACTTTTCCCTCAATTCCTTCACGGTGGATTCGATGAAGGATTCCGGCGTCCAATCTTTTTTCACGCCGCAGATATGCAGAAAATTATCGAGGATTTTCGTCCCTTGTTCCGTGTGATAGACTTCGGGGTGGAACTGCACCGCCCACGTGTTTTCGCCGTCGATTTTGTAGGCGGCAATTTCCACGTCCTCTGTCGATGCAATCACGCGAAAATGATCGGGGATACGCAAAATGGTGTCGCCGTGCGACATCCACACCTGCGATTTCGGGGGCAGGTTGCCCAAGAGCGCATCGGAAGGGGCTTTCACGTTCAAGTGTGCGCGTCCGTACTCACGCGACGCACTCCGCCCCACTTCGCCGCCCGACGACTGCGCCAACAATTGCGCCCCGTAACAGATGCCCAACACCGGGTAGCGACTGCGGATTTGTGTCAAATCGGTTTTGAAAGCGTCCTTGTCGTTTACCGAGAAAGGGCTGCCGGAAAGAATCACGCCTTTTACCGTTTCGTCGCCGAAAGGGAATTTATTGCAGGGCAGAATTTCGCAATAGGTGTTCAGTTCGCGGACGCGCCGCCCGATAAGCTGGGTGGTTTGGGAACCGAAATCGAGAATGATAATCTTTTCACGCATAATTTGTCGGGATTTTTTTCGATGGGCAAAGATAATGAAAGCTGGGTGCAAAAGCAAATTTTATTTGCATTTTGCCGAAGCGCATCTTATCTTATGAAAAGAGAATGAAAGCTGAGCGCAAAAAAACAAACTTGTTTGATTTTTTTGCACTACTTCATCACAATGCTTCAATTTCATCTCTTTGCTAATTTCTGTTCTCGCTACCCTTGCGTATAAAACAACATAAACTATTCTCACGAACCGTTTTGTTAAAAATCAAATTTTGAATATTTTCGGTTCAACCGTAGATTAGAAATGATTGAAACTTGTTTTTTATTAAAAACTTTGTGTCGTTGCGATGTTATTCAAATATAAAATGTTTATGACAGCGGTGGAATTAAACAACAGCAAAATGGATTTGATTCGCGACATAATCGACGAGACAGATGCCGATTGCGTACAGAATGTTGCGGCGTATGTGTATCTCGTCAAGACGGATAAATATCCCTGTTCGTTTTCCGATGATGAAAAACTGTCGCGCATAGAGCAATCCGTCAAAGATGCACGTGCAGGCTTGGGCGTCAGTGAAGAAGTGATGTTTAATCGCCACCCCGAATGGATATAGTTTGGTTGCCGCTTGCCGAAACCGCTCTTGACGATATTTTCCGATTTTACAAATTTAAGAAGCTGTTGAGTCGTCGCTTTCTGCCCGTCCCGAAAATTTTCGTTTTCTTGTCGTTCGTCATATTTATAAAGTCCTTTACTTCGTTGAAGGCGACAAGGTTTTCATTGCAGACATTTGGGATTGTCGCCGCGAACCCAGCACCCTCGTCAGAAGGATTTAGGATAAAATAATAACAGCCTAACCGTCGGTTTATATCCCTTCAATTCGGAAATCTTTCCACCCCGCTGCCTTTCGGTATTTTTCTACCGCTCTTTTCGGAACTTTCACGGTAATTTTCTCTTTGTAAAACCCCATAAATCCTATATAAAAAGGCTGATCGTCTGTTTGAAAAATAATTTCTTTCAATTGCGGACAGTTGAAAAAAGCTTTTTCGTCAACGTGTATGTTGTGCTTGGGAAATGTTACCGATTTGAGTTGCAGGCAATTACTGAAAGTTCCTCCGCCAATGCTATGTACGCCTTCGGGAATACGGACTGTTTGCAAGCCCGTTGCCGCAAAAGCATATTCGTCGATATAACAGATGCTGTCGGGCAAATCAATCTCTTTCAATGATTCACAGCCACTAAACGCAAAATCGGAAATAACCAACGGCTTATTGGGAAATTCGATGCGTTCCAATCCGCCGCAATTTTGAAAAGCGTTGGAAGCAATTTGCTGAACCGACACAGGTATAACAATGGATTTCAAGTTTTTACAACTAGCGAATGCAAAGGCGCCAATGATTTGAAGCCCTTCGGGCAGAACGACAGACGACAAATCGGAACGATGGAAAGCAACGTGTCCGATTGCTTCAACCGGATATTCCGTCCCATCGTGGGTAATTTTTTGCGGAATAGTTATATTATCGCCCAAATAGCCTATCCCTTTCTCTTCCGGTGGTGCAACAAGTGTCCATAGCGGTTGTGTTGTGTAAATATACAAATTGTTGTCTGCATTAACGTCCATCAATCCTGTGTTGAAACGCCTGAAATAAAACGTTTGCCCGTTGTCGTTTATTGTTGACGAATTTTCGTCGAATTCAAAAGGAGGAGTAATATCCACCGCATTTTCATCGCTCTTGTCGTTATTTTGAGCCTGCATCAACAACATACATTCTTCTTCGGTAACCGGTTGATTGAACTGCAGATTAATGATAACCGACGGTTTGTCGCCGGAAATTTTGATAGGCGTTCCCATAAAATCTATGGAAAAATTGGAAGAAACAGAAGATTGTCCGCCCATTTGTTCGACTTTATCCTCAATATCGGCAAACATATTGGTAACATTGGGTCCAACCATTTGTCCGAGAAAATCGCCCACGTGAACAATTGCGGATATTTCCATAATTTTATCGGGTTCGTCGATAAAAATACGCACAGTAAGTCCCTGATTATCCATCGACACCAATTCTTCCTGACGGCTGATAAGGCTGTTGATGGCTTTGCCCGTTTCAAGCGTGTCCGCAGGGGTGTCGTTGTCTATAAGAAAAGTTACCGCCCCCAATTTTTTGTCCAAAAATTCCGCCACCTTGCGGTTTTCCTCGTCAGTCAAATTCGAAGAATTAAACGATTGCGACTTGAATGAAGCAATTTCCTCTTGCGACAATTTTTTTACATAAATTTCTTTGTCGGAGCCTTTCCGCAGTTCGAGATACTGCTCGGCAAACGATTTTTTCTGCGCTACGGCAGGTGCGGCGGCGAACGTCAAGGCGAAAATTAAAATTAGGTGTTTCATATTCATTTGGTTTTTAATTATTTTTTCTTTTTGTCTTTTTCTTTCAGTTTATCCAAGTTTTTCAGATATTCTGCACCGTTGATTTCAAAACCTTCGGACAGTTTTGCCAACTGCGTGATGTCGATAATCCCTACGATGTCGAGCATCACGAGCGTGTCGCCGGCAATGATTTGCATCACAAACTCAACGGTTTTGCCGTCCTTTTCGAGTGTCAGCATCGAGATGACGGTGTTTTCTTCCGTTACCGAAAGTAGTTCCTCGAAAGGCTTGGTAAGGGCATTGATGCGCTTACGGCTATCATCGTTAAGTTCCTGTCCGATAAGGATTGACATTTTTTTTACGTTGCTAAGGAAGGCTTCCAATTCCTTGTCTTCTTCCGATTTGTTTTTCTCGGCTTCCATCGCCATTTTCAGCATCTTGCCGGAAATGTTAAACAGCATTGCGCCGTTTTTCAACTTGCCCGTCTGCTCGACGAATTGCGACACAACTCCCTGCCCGTGAGCCGGGACAAAGGGTGCCATGAGCAAAAATAAAATTAGTAATTGTTTCATAATCATTAGTTTATCTTTATTATGCTATTCATTGAATTTAATGTTTTGAATTGTGTCTGCGTCGTCTTTTCAGCGCGGTTGATTTCCGACGAGGCAAAATAGAGCGCGGATTTCAACGCCTCGAATGCCTCTTGCGCCTCCGCAAGCGACATTTCGTCGGTGTCGGGCGGGGCGGTATGCTGTGGGACAAAGACTTTCAGAGAGATTGTGAGCAGGGCGGCGATGCAAGCGGCGGCGGCTAATTTTTGCCATAGCGGGCGTGTTCTCGATTGAAAAAGTGTATCCAATACGCCCTTGCCGTCGATTTTTTCCAACACCTTTTTGTCAAACTCCTCGCCAACTGCTTCGCCGATAGCTGTTTCGCCTTCGAACCACCGCCGCCATTGTTCGGCTTCGGGGGGCAGCGCATCGTGCAGGGCGAAGGCGAGGCGGATTTCGCGCTCTTCCTCCGGCGTGGTATCGCCTGCCCAATAGCGGTTGATGAGTTCCGTAAGTTTATTGCAATCCATATTGTTCTGTTTTTAAATACATTTCTTTAATTTTTGCTCTTGCGCGGAAAATGTTGATTTTCACTTGCCCTTCCGTTGTCTGCATCTGTTCGGCGATTTCGCGATACGACAGTTCGTCAAACTCGCGCAGGACAAGCATTTC
>JAISYO010000182.1 GCA_031269865.1 Dysgonamonadaceae bacterium
TCTTCGAGCAGACTTGACGAGCGTATGGCGACGGGGCTGTCGATGGCGTCGAGGAACACAAGGAAATCGCTCACTAAGCGTTTGGGCAGTTTCGCCGCCAAAAAATGTTTCAGGATTTCTTCGTCCGTTTTGTCCGACAAGGCTATGGGATACAGATTGTTAGATTCCATAAACTCATCGAAAATATCGGTGCATAGCACAACCGTTTTGGGGATAGACACCGGAAAATTATCGTGATTGCTCAGTTCGAGGTGCGATTTCACAATGTAGCCGATGAAAGCCAAGCCGCGCCCTTTCCCGCCCATCGAGCCTTCGCCGATGCGTGCGAAATTGGAATACTGATCGAATCTGTCTTTCTCGAAAACCGCCACCACCCCCGTGTTTTTCAAACGGCGGTATTGAAGAATCGACGCGGATATGAGTTCGCGGGCGTCGTTCATATTGGCGTAGGCAGTAACGGGGATTTTTTTCAGCATTTCCGCCACCGGAAACATAGCGCGTGAATAGAAAAATCGCGAGAAATGGTTATGCGACAGATGGTAATGTAACGAATCTTCGGGAATGCGGCGGATATTCGTCTGCAATTCCTTCAAGTTTTTGATGCGGAAAATTTCCTGTTTCGTTTCCGGGTCGATGATGATGAAATCGCCGAAGCCAAGGTTTTCCTTGATCACTTTGCGCAGATCTTGCGGAAAAGTCTTCGAATTTTTGTCAATGAAAAAGGCGTTTACGGCGGCGGCGTATTTTTTGTTTTCGGATTCCGATGAGGCATAGATGATGGGGATATACTTGTTTTGTTTTCGCACCCATTCGCCGAAGCGTTTCCCTGCCAATTTGTCTTTTTCGCCCTTGCGGTTGAAACTCATATCGGATATGATGCCGAGCATATTGTCGCCGTATTTGCGGTAGAGCTGCACGGCTTCCTCGTAATTGCGAGCCAAAAGAATTTTCGGACGTCCGCGCATACGCAGGGTGCGCAGATGATCGTTAAGTGCCTCTTTTGCAAATTCTTTCGATTCAGAAAGCACAAATTTGAACAGCATCGGCAAGGCGGTGGAATAGAAACGGACGGAATCTTCCACCAACAAAATGGTTTGCACCCCGACGGTTTTCACGTCGTTGTCCACGTTCATTTTGTCTTCCACCAATTTGATGATCGCCAATAGCAAATCGGTGTCGCCGAGCCAACTGAACACATAATCAATTCCGCTCAGATCGGCGCTTTGAAGCGTGCGCGTAACTTCTTTCGAGAATGGCGTCAATAAAACGACGAAGGCGTCGGGGTATTTTTTCTTGATTTCTTTCGCCAACTCAAAGGAGTCGTCGTTGTCCATATTGGGCATACAAATGACTAATTCGTAGTGGTTTGCTTTGAGTTCGCGCATCGCCTCGCGGTTGTTGTCCACCTGCGTGAACCGCGGGGGGTAGCGCATACTTAGCGAAACGTATTCGTTGAAAATTTGTTCGTCCACGCGCCCGTCGTCTTCCAAGGTGAACATATCGTAGCGCGAGGCGACGAGCAAGATATTGTAAACGCGCTTGTTCATCAGCTTCACGAAAGGCGTGTCGCGAAAGCGGAATTTGCTGACATCGTGCGCACTGATGATGGCGGAATTTGATTCTATTTTCATCGCATAGCATTTGGTTTATGCAAAGGTAGTGAAAGCCGAACGGAATATAAAATAAGCTCGCTTATTTTTATTTCTGAGGCGCGTCCTACCTTCGCATTTATGCAAAGGTAATCATTCTGATAAAATCGTCAAGCGAACAAGGGGGGAAATTGAGAATTAAGAGGAAAAGGGTAAAAGGTTAAAAGGTTAAAGGCGAAGGGGGGGTAAGGACTTTAAGGAAGATAAGGAATTGAAGGGCGAAAGGACGGCGTACCCCAAACCCTCTTAATTCTCAATTTTCAATTCTCAATTGAAATTCTTATCTTTGTGTTCTGTTTGTTCACAAAAAATAGAATCAATATGAAACTTAAATCTTTCCTTTTATTCGGGTTGGTGCTTTGCTGCCATTATTCCTTTGCTCAGGATCGAATCAAGATTACCCACGGTCCGTATCTTCAAAACGTTTACGGCGACGAGGCTACGGTGGTGTGGACTACCAATGTTGGCACCGTGTCGTGGGTAGAAATCGCGCCCGACGACGGTACTCATTTCTACCTCGTTGAACGTCCGAAATTCTTCGCGGCGAAAAATGGCGTGAAATTGGAAGGTACCGTTCACGCCGTCAGGCTGCGCGGGTTGAAACCCAATACCCGCTACCGCTACCGCATCTGCTCGCAGGAAGTAACCGGACGCGAAGGGCATTTCATCACTTACGGCAGGATTGCCTCTACCACCGCTTATACGCCCCCTACGTTTACCACCCTTAATGCCGATGCCAAGGCTGTCAAATTCAGTATGGTAAACGATATTCACGGACGTAGCGAGGTAATGGAAAAGCTCTTCGGCGTCGTTGATCCGAAACAGCAGGATCTTGTGTTTTTCAACGGCGATATGGTATCGTCGTTTATCAACGAAGATGATGTTTTCAACGGCTTTATGGACGTGGGCGTCAAGTCTTTCGCCCAACATATTCCGATGTATTACTGTCGCGGCAACCACGAGACGCGCGGTCCTTTCGCCACTTCGTTTCAGCGTTACTTCTCGCCACTAAGCCCCGAACTGTATTTCATTGTCCGTCAAGGTCCCGCGTGCTTTATCGTGCTCGACTGCGGCGAAGATAAACCCGATACCGACATTGAATACAGCGGCATTACCGACTACGACTATTACCGCTCTCTTGAAGCCGATTGGCTGCGCTCGGCTGTCAAGGAAAAACAGTTTGTCGAGGCGCAGTTTAAGATTGTCATCTGCCATATGCCCCCTGCACGCGATTGGCACGGCGAGGACGAGATACTGAACAAGTTCGTCCCCATTCTCAATGAGGCAGGCATAGACATTATGCTGAGCGGACACCTTCATCGCACGCTCAAATGGGAAGCGAACGACAAAGTGAAATTTCCGGTGCTGATCAATTCCAATAATTCCGTTTTGAAGGGAAGCATCAGCGATGGACGCCTGAACATAGAGATATTGGATTTGGAAGGAAAAAAAACGGCATCTTTCAGTAAATAAGAGATTTTCTCAAAAAATAGCGGTAAAAAATAAACCCAAGCCACTCTTCTTTTGCAAGGAAGGGCGGCTTGGGTTTTTTCGGCAAAGAATCGTTAAACTTCCCCCGCTCTTTGAACAATCGAGGGGGGGAAAATTGTTTTGGAAAAGAAAACCACATAATTTTATGAGAACAGAAATAAATTACGCCATTGCCCTTAGGCAAATCATTGTTTTGTTGTTGTTGGTGGGTGCCGGCAGTTGCTCGTCCTTGTATAAGGGGCGCAGCGCGTTGATGAGAGTGGAAAAAGGTATGTCGAAAGACGAGGTGGGGAAACTGCTTGGAACGCCCGATTACCGCCGTTTCAACGACGAGTTGGAAGAGTGGGAATACCGCCGAATGATTACCGGTGGCGATGCGGTTGTCATCGTTTATTTTTCCGGCGGTAGAGTGGCGGGTATGGATTCCTTCGAAGACAATGCCCCCTGCATAATGGAATTGCAAACGCCCCCGATGCCCCCGCGTCCGCAAACGCCGATTTATACGCGGGGAATGCCTGAGCCTGAGTTTGCGAATCTGCTCGCGAAAATAAAAAACGAGGCGTTCAAAGACAACCAGTTCGCGCTGTTGAAGCTCGCCGCCGAAAAAAAATCTTTCGCGTGCAACCAATGTGTCGGGCTGATGTCGATTTTCCCTTTCGACGACGATAAGTTGAACGTAGTAAGGATACTCGCGCCACAACTTGCAGACAAAGAGAATTACGGGGCAATCATCAACGCCCTCAGTTTCTTGTCGAGCGAAGAAAAAGCGAGAAGGATATTGGGCGTCCCTGCAAAATAAATGCTCTAAAACATATTTCTTTATGCCGTTTTCTCAACACTTTTTTCTAACTTGCGACCGCTTTTTTTCAAGATTCCAAACATAAAACTATATTTAAGTTATGAAAGTGTATAAAACAAACGAAATTAAGAACATTGCCCTCATTGGCAGTTCGGGAGCAGGGAAGACCACACTCGCAGAAGCTATGCTTTTCGAGAGTGGCGTTATAAAACGGCGGGGGACGGTTTCAGGCTCGAATACCGTCAGTGATTACTTCCCGGTTGAGAAAGAATACGGCTATTCGGTGTTTTCCACCGTGCTGTCTGTCGAGTGGAAAGAAAAGATGATGAATTTCATCGACTGTCCGGGATCGGACGATTTCGTTGGCGGCGTCATTTCCGCGCTCAACGTTACCGATATGGCGCTGATGCTCATCAACGCATACAACGGCGTGGAAGTGGGCACGATGAACCAGTTCCGCTACGTGGAAAAATTGCAGAAGCCGTTGATGTTCCTCATCAACCAGATCGATCACGAAAAATCGGATTACGAAAACACGGTTGCCAACCTGAAAGAGATGTACGGCAACAAGGTTATCCCGATTCAGTATCCCGTGAGCAACGGGGCATCGTTCGATGCCATTGTCGATGTGCTGAAACAAAAAATGTATAAATGGAAACAGGGTGCTGCCGCCCCCGACGTGTTGGACATTCCAGCCGAGGAAAAAGTTCGCGCCGAGGAATACTTCAAAACCCTGCTCGAAGCCGCCGCCGAAAATGACGAGCAACTGATGGAAAAATACTTCGATCAGGGAACTTTGTCGGAAGAAGAAATGCGCGAGGGCATTCACAAAGGGCTTCTCGCCCGCGATATGCTTCCGGTTTTCTGCTGCTCGGCTGAAAAGAATATGGCGGTGCACCGCGTGATGAATTTCCTCAATATGGTGGCGCCGTCGCCCGACGAAATGCCAGCCCCCGAAAATGCCGACGGCGAAGAAGTGAAACCCGTTGCTTCGGCACCGACAAGCCTTTTCTTCTTCAAAACCACCGTCGAACCGCATATCGGCGAGGTTTCCTATTTCAAAGTGATGTCGGGTTCGGTAAAAGAAGGGGAAGATTTCACGAATGCCGATCGTTCGGGGAAAGAGCGCGTGGCGCAACTCTATTCCGTGGCGGGACAAATCCGCACGAAGGCGGAAGAATTTGTTGCCGGAAGCATCGGCGCAGCCGTGAAGCTGAAAGACGTGCGCACCGGTAATACGCTGAACGTGAAGGGCGGGAACAACCGTTTCGATTTCATCAAATACCCCGAACCGCGTTATCGCCGTGCCATCAAACCTCTCAACGAGGCGAACGCCGAGAAATTGAGCGAAGCCCTCACGCGAATGAAAGAAGAAGATCCCACGTGGATTGTGGAAGTTTCGAAGGAATTGAAACAAACTATCGTTTCGGGACAGGGCGAATTTCATTTGAAGACGTTGAAATGGCGCATTGAGAACCTCGACAAAATTGAAATAGAATACATTGAACCCAAAATACCTTACCGCGAAACCATCACGAAAGCCGCTCGCGCCGACTACCGCCACAAAAAACAATCGGGTGGCGCAGGGCAGTTTGGCGAAGTGCACCTCATCGTGGAACCCTATACCGAAGGCTTGCCTATGCCCGAAGTTTACCGTTTCAACGGACAGGAATTTAAGGTGCAGGCTCGCGATGTGCAGACAATCGATCTCGATTGGGGCGGAAAATTGGTTTTCGTGAACAGTATCGTAGGCGGTGCCATCGATACGCGTTTCTTGCCGGCGATTCTCAAAGGCATTATGGGGCGTATGGAACAAGGACCGCTGACGGGATCTTACGCCCGCGACGTGCGCGTGATTGTCTATGACGGAAAGATGCACCCGGTGGATTCCAACGAAATATCGTTTATGCTCGCCGGACGCAACGCTTTCAGCACGGCGTTCAAAAACGCAGGTCCAAAGATTCTCGAACCGATTTACGACGTAACCGTTTCGGTGCCGGGCGATTATATGGGCGATGTGATGGGCGATTTGCAAGGACGCCGCGCTATGATTATGGGTATGGAAAGCGAAAAAGGCTTCGAGAAACTCAAAGCGAAAGTTCCCTTGAAAGAAATGTCCACCTATTCCACTTCGCTAAGCTCGCTAACCGGCGGCAGGGCTTCGTTCTCGATGAAATTTTCGAGCTACGAACTCGTCCCGTCCGATGTGCAAGACAAATTGTTGAAGGAATACGAGGCGACACAAAAAGAGGATTGATATTTTTGTGTCCCGCAAATCAGTTGATTCAACCCTCTTGCGCAAGGCAAGGGGGTTGTTTTTTTGAAATTATTCAGAAGCTGTTCAAATTTTACAGCTCATCTTTTTTATCGCTATTTTAAGATGGATTTTTTGTTTTGCATTTGCAGATTTAGCGGGCTGAATCAAGAATGGGAAGTGAAAAAGACGCTTAAAAGAGCAGAAAAAAGCAGCTGGGGATAACTTTAAAAACTGTAATAAAATAATTCGTTAAAATTTAAACAGCTTCTCAATTTGAATCAAAATTTGTGCTATTTTTGTATGTCCGATTATTTCAATAGAAAAAAAATTCCGATGATGCAAAAAATTTTGATTCTCGCTTGTACGTTATGCTTGTCCATTCACGTATCGACAGCCCAAAATATAGAGGGGACTTTTAAAAACGGATCCGATTCGCTCGCCTTGTCCGGCGGGAAGGCTACTTTTTGCCTGAGCGGTTTCGGCGCGTTGTTCACGCAAGTGGTGGGCGAGGGGGCTTACGAGCATTTCAACGACTACTTGTTGATACACACCTCCGATTATTCGAAAGAAAAAACAACCGTGGACACGGAGGCTACGGCGAAAAAAGACACGATTCTTATCCAAATTTATTCATTGGAAGGCTATGCCTTGGATGGCGTGTTGGCAGAGATGCTCGGCTCGTCGGGCAAGACTATCGGAAGCAGTCTGTCGAACAATAGCGGTGCGATTACCCTGCCCGAAAACGATAAAATACGGCGGATACGCATTTTAAATATGGGCTACGACGGCATCGAATTTGATTTTCAGCCCAAAAAAACCTACACCGTCAAGATGGTAAAGAACGACATTATCGAAAACCAAACCGTCGTCCTGCGCGTGAAACCGATAGATGAAGATATACTCTCTGTTTTGTTCCTGTCGGAAGACTTCAACCCGGGGAAAGATCGCGACAAAGCCTTGGAAAAACTAATCCGGCAAGCCGAGAAAAAGAACTTGTTGGACAAACGGCTGCGGCGGGAATACGTCCCGATTTACGGAAGGCAGTCGCGATAAAGGATTCCAAAATTTCCACACGTTTTTTTACGTTCTCACAAAAAAATCCCCGCAGGGTTCACAACTTTCGAGGATTTGTAGCATTGAATAAACCTTAACGCTAGTCAAAAAGAATCATGAACATTTTTAATATCCGTAATAATCCTAACATTGTTTCGTCATCGAGCCTTGAAATTGCAAAAATCCTTACATTTTGTGCCATTTTTACAATTCGGTATTTTGAGGGATTTTTGAGGGAAGGAAAAAGGGAAAGGGATAAATTTCAGCGAGGTGTTTTGCCCTCATTTTTATCCCTGCCGTTTGGCGAGGAAACGTTGGCGGAAAAACAGTGTCGCCTCGCGAAAAATTACGGCTTTCGAAAAATACATAATCCCGACGTAGAGCGCGGAAGCGACGATAATTTTCAGGGCGAAGCGCAAGATATTGTTGTCGAAAGGGCGGGCGGCGAAATAGGCTGCCGTCAATGCGAGGAAGGTAATTGCGAGGAAAGGAAGTATATCCCCGAAAATTACTTCCCTGAATTTTACGCCGATATGCCGTTTTGCGAAATGCTGCCACAAAAACAAACCGCAGAAGTTTATCGACACGAAAGCCACCAGCATCGGGTAAAGCCCCTGCCGTGCCGTGATGGACACCGCAACGAGTTGTGCCACCGAGATGGCGATGGTGCAAGCCATTTGAACGTCCGATTTCCCTCGGCTGACAATCATCGAGGAGTACAAATTATTCAGGGGCAGGAATGCGCCCCACACGCAGAGTATCTGCAAGATAGGCACCGCGCCTATCCATTTTCCATTGGCGATCAGCGACATAAATTCAGGGGCTATCAGGGCAAGCCCGAACACCAAAGGGAAGGAAATGAAGGACACGAAACGAAGCATCTTCCGAAAAACCTTCTTTTGCCGGCTATTGTCGTCCGCCACTTCCGCCAAGACGGGTTGGGAAACGCTGTTTACGGTGTTCCACACGAAAGTGGAACCCATATCCGCCCATTTTTTGCCTTGGGAATACAATCCGGTTACGTCGAACCCCCTCAACGCACCCAGAATGTTGGAAAAGATATTTCCGCTGATAACCGAAAACAGATTGGTTAGCAGTATTTTAGAGCTGAATGGAAGCATCTCTTTCAAGGGCGAGAAATCGAATCGGAAAGTCGGACGCCATGGCGAGTAGTGCCACCTCAGAAGCATCAGCAGGAATCCGTGCGAAACCGTGTTGCCGACAAGCGCCCAATACCCGAATCCTGCAAGTGCCAGCCCGATGCCGATGGCGGAAGCGAGCAGTAGGGCGATGATTTCGGTTTGGGCTTTCTCTTTCGCCATCAATCGTTTATGCAGGACTGAAAAATGGGTGGAGCCGGCTGAGCCGAACACGAACCAAAGCAGGTAAACCCTCGAAACGTCCGTCAAGGCGGGTTTGTGGTAGTAATCGGCGATGAGTGGTGCGCAAAAATACAACACGGCGTACAGCGACAGCCCGACAAAGACGTTGAACCAAAAAACCGCGTTGAAATCTTCGTGCCGAAACTCTTTCTTATTGATGAGCGCGGCAGAAAAACCGCTGTCTTGCAAGATGATGGCGCAAGCGGTAAATATGCCGAGGACGGCAATGATGCCGTAATCTTCGGGCGAGAGAATCCAGAGCAAGATCAGTCCAACCAGCAGATTGAGCAGTTGCTGAATGCCGTTGCTGAACCCGCCCCAAAAAAGTCCTCGTGCCGTGCGTTCTTTCAGCGATTTTTCCATTTCCGCGATTTCAAATAGTGATGAATTAAAATTCAATGCGTTGCGACAAAGTATTGCGCTTCAATACGCGCAACACTATGTCTTCGCCAATCTTGATGCCTTTCCGAAGCAAACATTGTTCGGTGGTTTCATAAGCGATTTCGGGGCGGTTGTTGTCCGCGCTCAGGTGGCAGAGCCAAATGTTTTGCAGGTTCCCGCTGTAAATGTCCGCCAGAAATTCGCCGGTTTGTCGGTTGCTCAAATGCCCTGTTCCGCTTGTGATGCGCTGTTTCAGCGAGTAGGGATAACTACCCAAGCGTAGCATTTCCTCGTCGTAGTTGCTTTCGATGATCAAATGCTTCGCCTTGCGGACATACGCCTCAATTTCGGCGGTAATCGCCCCCACGTCGGTTGCCAACGCGAGCGTCTGGTTGGCGAACTGTATGAAAAAGCCGTTGTGATCGGTGCTGTCGTGTGGCACGTCGAAGGCGGTAATCGTGAAACCTTCGATGCAGAAAGGCTCGCCTTTTTCGAAATACCGCCGCGAGCCGTTTAGTTTTTCCCTCACGAAACGGCAGCTTCCGATGCCTTTGTGTACACCGCGTGTGGCATACACCGGAATATGCTGTTTCTCGCCCAATGCGCCAACCGCCTTAATGTGATCGAGATGATCGTGCGTAATCAGCACCGCGCGTATGCTCGCCAAGTCGATGCCGTTTTCGGCAAGCCTCTTTTTGGTGGTGCGCATACCGATTCCGGCGTCGATCAGTATTCCGTAGCTGCCGTTGCCCAAGTAATAGCAATTGCCGCAGCTTCCGCTACCGAGGCTGAAAAATGAAAAGCGTTCTTCCGGATAAAAAAGTTCGTATTGCATAATTAGGTGCAAAGATAGTGAAAGCTGGGTGCAAAAAATAAATTTAGTTGATTTTTTGCCGAAGCGTATCCTATCTTATTTTTCCGCCGGCGGCAAAAAATCTTCGAAATACCGCGTGATATGTTTGTGAAGATGCACGCGATCGCGCCCCGTCATATTGTGTCCGTGTCCGGTGTAGATGAAATAATCGGGGTGGGTGTCTGCGCGGACGCAGGATTTCAGGAACATAAGGCTGTTTTGCCAAACCACCGTCGGATCTTCGTCGCCGTGGATAATGAGCAGGCGCGATTTCAGTTTCCCTGCCTTGTTCAGCAAACTTGTTTTTTCGTAGCCTTCGGGATTTTCCTGAGGCGTGTCCATATATCGCTCGCCGTACATTACTTCGTAGTATTTCCAGTCGATGACAGGTCCCCCTGCCACACCCACTTTGAAAACGTCGGGGTAATCAAGCAGAAGCGAAATCGTCATAAATCCGCCGTAACTCCACCCGTGAACGCCGATACGTCCGCCATCGACGTAGGGAAGCGATTTCAGGAAATCCACGCCGCGAATCTGATCTTTACCCTCTTCCACACCGAGTTGGCGGTGCGTTACGTTTTCGAAGGCGAAGCCCCGATGCGACGTGCCGCGGTTGTCCAATGTGAAAACCACATAGCCTTTTTGCGCCATATAAATATCCCAACCGCGAGCATCGGCGTTGAACGAGTTGCTCACGGTTTGCGAATGTGGTCCGCCGTAAACGTAAACAACGGCAGGGTGTTGTTTGGCGCTGTCGAAATCGACAGGCTTAATCAAGCGGTAATACAAATCCGAGCTGCCGTCGGCAGCTTTAATCGTCCCCAGCGAAATTTCGGGCATTTTGTAGTTGTCAAACGGATTTTTCGCTTCGTAAACGACTTTTGTTTTGTTCGTTGCGGTTTCCGTTACGGCAACTTTCCCTGCGACAAACTGCGAAGAATAAATATCCGCCAAGCGCGAGCCGTCGCCGCTTAAAATCGCGTGATGAACGCCAGCCTCTTTGCTCAATTTTTGTTTTTTAAGCGATTTAATATCAACGGAATAAATATGATTATCGAGGGGCGATTCCTCTTTCGAGTAGTAGATGATTTTCCGCCCCTTGTCCGCAAAACCAACCAATCCGATAACTTCCCACGCGCCTTTCGTGAGTTGCTTAACTAATTTGCCTTCAACGTTATATAGGTAAAAATGATTGTAGCCGTCGCGACGGCTTTGCCAAACGAACTGCTTCGGGTTGTCCGGCAAAAACACAATCGCGTTCATTGGCTCGACGTATTTTTTGTGGGTTTCGGTAAAGAGCGTTTTCAGGAATGCCCCCGTTTCCGCATCGTAACTATTTAATTTGCAATTGTTTTGCTCACGATTGATTTCCGCAAGGTAAATCGTTTTTTCATCGGGACTCCAAGCGAGGTTTGTGATATAATGCTCGTCAGTCGTGTCGGTTTTCAGATAGATGGTGCTGTTGCTCTGCACGTTGTAAACCCCGACTTTTTGTTTTTCGCTGCCCATTCCAGCCATCGGGTATTTGATGCTTTTCAGCCTTGCCTCGCGTGCCGAAACGTCCACGAGCGGATAATCGCCCACATTCGCCTCGTTTTTCTGATAAAAGGCGAGGTAGCTTTTGTTGGGTGCCCAAAAAGTGCCTTTTCCGGTGCCGAACTCGTTGCGCGACGTCGATTGTCCGCTCACAATCGTTTCGCCGTAGTTGGTAATGGGGATAGCCTTTGTGCCTTTTCCCAAGAGAAAGAGGTTATTTTTCAGGGTAAACGCTTCGCCGTCTTTGTTTTCGGCACCTGCCGGATATGCCAGCGCCTGCGGTTGCGGAAGCGCAAAATCAATTTCTTCGTTGGTTTCCAGAAATAGCGTTTTGCCGTTTTTTTCATACAGCAATTTGTCGCCTTCCCAGCGCAAACCGCGTGGCATTTCGGGACGGAATTTGGCGTAAGTTTTTCCGCCGGGGATCAAGTCTTCGAGGCTGAACCCGCTGTTTTGTTGGGCGGACGATGCGCTCGTGAATGCAAGAAAGAGAAAGAGAATGTTTTTTTTGACAGTCATTTTCGTATTTTTTTGGCAAAGTTACAAAAATTCCCCGAAAATCCGCACGGCGCAAAAAATCATTCCTCGCTGGCGCAAGTTTGTAACTTGTGCCTATTTTTGTACAGGCACGGCTTGCAAAGCCGCGCCAGCAGGTGACAGCCTCAGCAGGAATTTTCTACCTCAAAACCCGGTTATCTTTAATTTTTTCTCTGCTCAATCATGCCAACAGCAAGCCTCGCGCCACCTTGTCGCGTATGGCTTTTCCGGCGATTTCTTCCACCAATTGCAGTGCGAAATTGAAAACCAAGCCTGGTCCCTTTCCGGTAACGATATTGCCGTCCACCACAACCGCTTCCCCGGTTGTTTCCGCACCGATGAGTTGCGCCTCGTAGCCCGGATAGGCGGTGGCTTTTTTGCCTTCCAGCAGGTGCAGTCCGCCCAAAACGATGGGGGCGGCGCAAATGGCAGCCACTTGTTTGCCTTGTTCGACGAATGTTTTCAGCAGAGTTTTCAAGCCTTCGTGTTCGTTCAGGTGTTTCGCGCCGGGCATTCCGCCGGGCAGCACCAGCACGTCGAATGCCGAATAATCGAGTTCCGAAAAAATGTAATCCGCCAACACCGTGATACCGTGCGCTCCGGTTACTTCTTTTTTTTGGGAAATGGATACCGTATCGGTTTGGATTTCAGCCCTTCTCAATACGTCGAGGCTTCCCAGGGCTTCGGTTTCTTCGAAGCCGTTCGCCAAAAATAGAGCTACTCTTTTCATGCTGATATTTAATATTTTAATTGAGTTTGAATTCGTATGTGATCGTACCTTGTTGGTTGTTCCCGGTGTTGATGGCGTTGAATTTGGTACTGCGTGCCGCTTTGAGCGTTTCGTTGCGCAGGGTGGGGTTTGGTGTGTTCGTCCCGCGTCCTATTTCGGCGTGGATAACGTTCCCCTGCGGATCCACCGTGATGTTTACGACTATCTTTCCGTAATCGTCCACCGCGTACTTGGGTTGCACCAGTCCGCCTCGTCCAAGGTTGCGCCCGCCCAAATCGTAAGTCCCTATTCCCCCGACACCGCTTTTCGCGCCGGTGGTGGAATTTCCGGTTGGAACGCCCTGCACGCCCGTTCCGGTGCTTTCGCCACGGCTTCCGCCCGGATTATCGCCAAACAAACCCGACACATTGTTGTTGATGTCGCGCCGTTGGTTTTCCTGCGCTTGTCGGGCGCGGGCGGCGGCTTCTTCCTGCTGTCGGCGTTGCGCTTCTTCGCGGCGTTTCTTTTCCTCTTCCGCCTTTATCGCGATGCTCTGTTCCGATGTTTGGGCGATAAGTTCTTGCTTCGGCGTTTCCTTCGGCGTGGGGGCAGGGGTAGGCAGGGTTTCCGTTTGGGGCGCGGTAGTCGTTGCCGGCGGTGCGGCATCGAGCATCGGGGCTTCGTTGTTGCCGGAAGCATTGGGCAGATTCCCAAACATAACGGGGATTCCTTCCAAATCTTGCGGAAGGGGCATCGTTATGCGGATATAATAGAAAATGAGAAAGAGCATCAGCAATATGAAGCATATTGTAGTTCCAACTGCGCTGATTATTTTTTCTCTAGTTATCATTTATCGGGTTGTCTTTTAGCGGATAAACACTTTCGGGTAGGGAAATCCTAATTCGGACGTGTCATCAGCACCATTTTGAAATTGTTGCGGTTGGCGATGTCCAACACGCGCACCACTTCCTTGTAGGGAATGGATTCGTCGGCGTAAACGGCAACGAAAATATCAGGTTCGGCAACGTAAGCCGATTTAAGAAAGGGCGTTATCTGATCGAAACTAACCCGCCTCTCGCTTTCGTTTCCGGTAGCCACGTAATAATTCAAATCCTTGTCGATAGTGAGCCTCGTAATAGGCTTTGCCTGAGTTTGTTGTTGCGATTGTGGCAAGAGCACCTTGATGGAATTGGGCACCACGATCGTTGAGGTAATCATAAAGAAGATGAGCAACAGAAAGATGATGTCAGTCATCGACGCCATACTGAAACTCACTTCTACGTTTAAACGCTGTTTTAGTGCCATTTTCGTTTATTGTTTAACGACGGGTTCGTTCAGAATGTCCATAAATTCCATAATGCGCGATTCCAATTTGTTCACGATGCCTTTGACAAGTGTCGTGAGGTAATTGTAGGCAAACAAGGCGATGATGCCGACGATAAGTCCGCCTACGGTGGTAACCAACGCCTCGTAAATTCCGGTGGATAAAATGGTGATGTTCACGTTGGAACCTGCGCTCGCCATACTCATAAAAGCCTTTACCATACCGGTTACGGTTCCGAGGAAGCCCAGCATAGGGGCGATGGAAGCCGTGGACGCCAAGAGCGCAAGCCCTTTTTCGAGTTGGGCTACCTCGATGTTCCCCTCGTTCTCGATGGTGGACATAATGTCGGCGGCAGGGCGTCCCAGACGCGAGATGCCTTTTTCCACCATTCGTGCCGAAGGCGTATCTGTCTTGCGGCAGAGGGCAAGGGCGGCATCTATTTTGTCGTCCTGCATATAGTCTTTGATGCGGTTCATAAAGGAATCGTCCTCTTTGCCAGCCTTGCCGATGACTAAAATGCGCTCGATGAAAATGTATATCGCCATCAAAAGGAATGCCAACAGCACGTACATAATCCAGCCCCCTTTCGAGAACAGATCAAACATACTGATGGACAAAGCCGTCGAGTCGAGCGTTGCAGCGGCTTGTTGCAAGGAATCCTGCGCGATTTGTGTTGGTGTTTGTAAAAGAATCATCTGGATGAAATTTTCAGTTCTTTATTTGTTGCCTTCCCCTAAGGTTTATTTATAACGTTCAAAGATAAGCAACTTAATCAATTTATGCTTGGATTTCAACTTCTTTTAAGCAATTTTTATAGGCTTTTATCGTTTTTTCAAGTCCCATATAGAGCGTGTCGCTGATCAGCGAATGCCCGATGGACACTTCTTTGAGCCACGGAATGTTAATGTAGAGGTAGTTCAGGTTGTCCAGATTCAAATCGTGTCCGGCATTCACGCCCAAGCCCAATTTCTTGGCGAGGGTTGCCGCTTCGAGGTAGGGGGCAAGGGCTTCTTCCTTGTTTTTCCGGTACATTTCGGCGTAAGTGCCGGTGTATAGCTCGATGCGATCGGTGCCGATTTTCGATGCCGCCTCTATCATTTCGAGCTTGGGATCAACGAATAGGGATGTCCTTATCCCGATGGATTGAAAATCGCCGACGATTTCCGTCAGCAAAGCCTGATTGTCCAAGGTGTCCCAGCCCGCGTTCGACGTCAGGGCTTCGGGGCTGTCGGGCACAAGCGTTACCTGCGTGGGGCGCACCTTTTTGATGAGCGAGATAAATTCCGGCGTGGGATTCCCCTCGATGTTAAATTCGGTATGGACTTTCGCCTGTAAATCAAACACGTCGGAATAGCGAATGTGGCGTTGATCGGGGCGGGGGTGTACCGTGATGCCGTCTGCGCCAAACAGTTGACAATCAATCGCTATCTGCACGATATTGGGAATGTTGCCCTCGCGCGAATTGCGCAGGGTGGCTACTTTATTGATGTTTACGCTTAGTTTCGACATTGATTATAAAATTGTTTACCTAACCTAAAATTGTGCGGGGAATCGAAGTTTTGGGGTTTCCTTTCGCGAAAGCGTGCAAAAGATAAATAAAAAATTCTTTTATCCTGTTTCAAAACCGATAAAAATTCCCATCTTTGTAAGACGATACAAAAGTAATACGAATAAACCGTTTTAAGTATATGTTCGTGCAAGAATTTATCAAAAATCAGGCAGAAAGTTTCACGTTGCCGTCGCCTGAGCAGTTTACGCAGTTGGCAGAGATGGAAAATTCGCTGATCGTCCTCGAAGTTCTCTTCAAGGATTATATGCTTACTGAGATTGCCCGCATCGTGGAAGACAACAACGCGCACGTGTTTTCCCTGACTGTTTTGCCTGTCGGCGACGGTGCAACCCTGCTCGTGTCGATGAAGTTGGATATTCTTGATATTTCGGCGGTGCTTCGCGGTTTCGAGCGTTTCAACTACAAAATCGTGTATTCCCTCACGAGAGAGGGCGAGATAGACGACACGCAACGCGAGCGGATCGACGAACTGCTTTATTACCTGAATATGTAACCGAAAAAACAACCGCTATGCAGTCGCAACCCAAGAAGATAGCCTTGTTCGGAAGTCTGTTCCCCGAACGATCGGCGGAAGCTGAACGCCGTTTTTGCGCCGTTTGCTCGGTTATCAGTCAATATCGGGCGCAGATTTATTTGCCTGAGGCGTTTTTTGACTCGCTGTCGAGGCAATCGCAAGATTTGTTGCGCCCCATTTCCATCCTTTTCGATGTGCTTCCCCCCGTCGATATTGCGTTCAGCATCGGGGGCGACGGCACTTTCTTGCGCACGGCTGCCGCTATCGGGGCGAGCAATATCCCCATTCTTGGGGTAAACACCGGACACTTGGGTTTCCTTGCCGATGTGTCGTACAAGGGTATGGAAGAAACCTTGGGCGAGATATTGAGGGGCGATTACCGCACCGAGTCGCGCAGCCTGCTCGAAATCGTTACCGAAGAAAGTTCCACGCCTTTCGGTTACGAAATATGCGCCTTGAACGAGGTTGCCGTATTGAAGCAGGAAACGGCGTCGATGCTCTCTATCCACGCTTGCGTAAACGGCGAATACTTAAATACTTATCAAGCTGACGGGCTTGTCGTTGCCACGCCCACGGGTTCGACGGCTTACGCGCTGAGCATCGGCGGTTCTATCCTTATGCCGACGTCTTCGAGCCTCATCATCGCTGCCATTGCGCCCCATAGCCTCACTTCGCGCCCCTTGGTGGTGGACGACGACAGCCGCATCTCGTTGAAAATGGAAAGTCGCAGCCGTAATTTTTTGGTTTCGATGGACGGAAAGGCGCAGGTGTTCAGCGATCGCACCGCGATAGAAATCCGCAAAGCCGACTATTCCATACAGGTTGTGAAACGGCTTGGAACAACTTTTTTCGACACCCTGCGCGATAAACTGATGTGGGGTGCGGATGTCCGATCGTGAAACGACTTGTCGTTGCGACAAGAATCCGTCATCGCAGGCTTGACCCGCAATCTCGTGAATAACAATGGGATGCTGAATCAAGTTCAGCATGACGAATTGGAACTCAATCAATCTTCCTCGTTGTAAGGAAGCAGTTTGTCTATCTGCGTGCTGACAAAAATAAAGACGATCATTACCACAAAAACGGTGGCGAAACCGATGCCTAAGATATTGAGAGCCTTAGTGAAAGTCGCCTTGTTGTCCTTAAAATTGAAATTCAGCTTGATTTCGGTGTCTGACGCGCTTACTTTCGCGTTATTTTCTATTGGTTCGGTAACATTTTGCAATGCCGAAGTCAAAGAATCCACTTTCAACGAAAGCATTTCCACTTGTTGCCTCAATGCGGCGGCATCGTCGCTTGCCGATGCTTGTTCCTGCGCCTTGCTTGCCGGGCAAGTTGTGATGATTACGGCAAACAGGATAATGGCTTTTACTATATTTTTCATACGATTCATTTTTTACTACGGTTTTACATAAACAAGGGCACTAACATTAAAATCAATCCGCCGACAATCACGGATCCGATTTGTCCGCCCACATTGGAACTGATGGCAGGCATCAGCAAATAATTTGTCGGATCTTCCTTCTGCCCCATACTATGGATCACACGCGCCGACATAGGAAACGCCGAGATGCCGCAAGCTCCGATCATCGGGTTGATGCGTTTGTTTTCGGGCATAAAGCGGTTGAGCAATTTGGCAATCAATACGCCGCCTGCGGTATCGAACACGAAGGCGAAGATGCCCAAGCCCAAGATCAACAAGGTGCTGGGCTGTATGAAGTCCGCGCTTTTCATCGTGCTGGCGATAGTGATACCCAGAAGAATCGTAACGAGGTTCGCCAATTCGTTCTGCGCCGTTTTTGAAAGTCCGTTCAACACGCCACATTCGCGAATCAGGTTGCCGAACATTAAAAAGCCGATCAATGCCAGGGACGAGGGGGCGATGATGCCCGCCAACACCGTAACCGTGATCGGGAAAACGATGAGCGTAGTGCGGCTCACTTTTTTATTGGCGTCGAAATTCATTTTCATTCCACGTTCTTTTTTAGACGTGAGTAGCTTGATGACAGGTGGTTGTATGATGGGGACGAGCGCCATATAGGAATACGCCGCCACCGAAATGGGACCGAGCAGGTTTTTGGCAAACTGCGTGGCTACGATAATCGACGTGGGACCGTCGGCTGCGCCGATGATTCCGATGGACGCCGCTTCTTTGAGGTTGAATCCGCAAAGGGTTGCCAAAATCATCGTCATAAAAATGCCGAATTGCGCCGCCGCGCCGAAAATCAACAGCATCGGGCGTTGAAAAAGGGGCGAGAAGTCAATCATCGCGCCAATGGCGATGAAGATGAGCAGGGGGAAAATCTCGGTGGCGATACCCGCGTTGAAAAACACGTTGAGTGCGCCGACAACCACGTTCCCTTCGGCATCAACCTGCGTTAAAACAGCCGACAAGGGAATGTTCACTAAAATCGCGCCGAAGCCCATCGGCAATAAGAGCGTGGGCTCGTAATTTTTGGCGATAGCCAAATAAATCAGCCCCAAACCGAGGGCGATCATGAATAAATCTTGCCATGTCATTCCCGCGATGGCGGGCATCAGTTGTTCTAAATTCATAGAATAGACGTTAGTTTTTTAATTATTGTTTAACTTGTTCAACGTGCAAAAGTACGAAATTAAATTAGAGGTTGTTGAAATTTTATCGAATTATTTTTATAATTTACGGGACGAAAGCCTGTCGGATTCGGCAGGGTTTCATTAGATAGCGGATTTTTTAATGTAAAAATCAAAAATAGAAATAGATAGATAACGTAATGGAATCAATTTAATAATTTTACCGCTGTTGTTTGTTTTTGCTCTAATTTTTTTTGGGGGGGATTACCGATTTTAACAAGAAAAATTTGGGGAACTCAAAAAATCCCGAAGAAAGTCGGTGGGAAAGGTGGTGAAATTTTCCTGAACCGTCGTGCCGGACAACACAAACTTCGCTTGTGCGGGAACTTCCGATCCATGAAGTTTGACGCTGCATGAAAATATCTTTTCAATGCCAGACTCCCCG
>JAISYO010000191.1 GCA_031269865.1 Dysgonamonadaceae bacterium
TGGAATTTGAAATAGGGCGGATTACAGACAATGCCATCGTATTTGTTGTTCCAATCATTGTACATATAATCTTCCAACAAAAGATTTACTTTGCTTCCGAGTTCCTTTTTTGCCTGTTCAAAAATCACATTATCAATTTCAAAACCTGTAATTTGTATCTCATTTTTCTCTGATAATAAAGTTCTTGAAAAAACTCCAAGTCCAAAAGCAGGTTCTAACACCGTTTGCATATTTTCATTTCCTAACAGCCATTTTACAAGTAATTCTGCAATAGAAACAGGCGTAAAAAATTGAGCAAATTTTTTGCGGTGTTCCAATGAAACTTGTTTTGTATAAACAGTTTCGGGTGAATTATTGAGAATATGACGGTTAATGTTTTTCATCTTAAAAATCGCCTTTAATTCCTAAAATATCGGTCAAATTATCAATGTCAAGATAAGCTATTCCGCTTTTACATATACAGTAATTTTTGCGTGAGGAATATGACTAATATCAAGACCTAAATCTGTTTGAAAATCCGATTTTCTAAAAATCAATAAATCAGGGCGTTTACCAATCGTATCTAATTCATTTTGAAATTCTTGATAGAAAGCATCGAAACCTTCTTCGCCCGCAACTAAATCGTCAGATTTTCCGTATTTTACGGCAATAAAATTATGAAAAAATTCATTAATTGCTCGCATAATTAAATTTTCTGCCCAATCGCCTTGTTCTTTGTTGGTTATAAAGTTAGAAGATGCTTGTGTTGGCGTGCGTGCGAGGTCTCTCGGTTGTGAAAAATCAACCAATTCGGCAGATACGCCTTTTATCAATTCTCTGACTTTATTGAAGTAATCCATACTTATTAATTTTACTTTAAGGTACAAAGTTACTCATTCTTTACATAAATACCCCCAAAAAACAGCGTTATTTCCGAATGGGTTTGGACATATTCGCATTGTTTAAAAATTAGAGTTTGTTTTAAGGGATGCGAAATAAATAAGCTATAACAGTTTTCCGGCGTCCCTACGGGACATGAAATCGAACCGTTACATGCTATTTATTTCGCGTGCCTAAACAAAGGTAATATATTTTATTGGGAATGGTATTTTGGGTGCTTTTTTCAGCGAAAAATCTTGAATTTTCATCTGCTTTTGCCCGAAAAGATGTAATTTTGCCCCCGATGGCAAAAAGAAATAAAGATAGGGAACAGTGGAAATGGATAAAGCTGCTTGCGGGAACGGCATTGCTGATTGTCGTGCTGATTGTGTTCAGCCGTAGCGAGAGCTTGTCGGAAGGTTATATGCGGACGGTTTATCCGGTGCTCGCCACCGTGTTTTCGTCCGTGTCGGTGCTCGTTTCCTTTTCGCTGTACGATATTTTTGTGATTTTCGGTGTTTTGTTCTATTTGTCGATGATTGTCTATGCGATTGCCCGCGAAAAACGCTTCTTGGATTTTCTCTACATTTTCTTGCGCTTCACGGTTGTGCTCGTGGCTTGGTTTTATTTCGCGTGGGGAATCGCCTATTTCCGAAAGGACTTTTATGCCCGTTGTGACATTCCGGAAATCGAGTACGAACCGGCGGACTTCAAGGATTTCGCCCTTCGTTTCATCGATGATGCCAACCTTGCCTATGTCAAAATCAATAGCTTGGACGAGCACGATTTGCGATTGAAAATAGAGGCTCTCTACAAAGAAAAACACGACTTGCTCGCCATTCCTTATTCCAACGGAAAAAGACGTCCGAAGCCGATGCTGATTGAGCCGCTCTATTCAAAAATGGGCGTTTCGGGCTATTTCGGACCCTTTTTCAACGAGATACACGTGAACGATTACGTGATGTACTTCGATTATCCCTTTACCCTCGCGCACGAGATGGCGCATCAGTTCGGTGTCGCGCTCGAATCGGAAGCCAACCTCTACGCTTTCATTGTTTGTGCGAGCAGCGACGATCCGCAGATAAAATACAGTGCCTACAACTCGGTTTTGGGGTATGTGCTGAACGATGTCGCGTTGTTCCTTCCCGACGATTTTGAAGAATTGAAGGCGCGAATCCGCCCCGAAATCATCGCCGACTTAAAAGCCAACCGCGAACATTGGCTCGCGGCGCGAAACCAGAGCCTTTCCGCCGCACAAAACAAAATCTACGATGCTTACCTCAAAACCAATAAGATAGCGTCGGGGCACGAAAATTATTCGGAAGTGGTGGGGCTGATTGTTTCAAGCTATGGGCGGTTTTAGGAAGAAATGTAATTAAGAATTAAGAGAAAGTACGCCGTCCTTCTGCCTTTTGTCCTTCCGTCCCCCTCAATACCTCTTCTTATAACTCAGCACCGCCCACACGTTCAGCCCGATAGCCAAAAGCAACAATCGGCTTAGCGGTGTCAACACGTCGGCGAAACCTGCGCCTTTCAGGTAAATGGCACGCATAATTTCCGCGGCGTAGCTCAACGGGTTGCAGAAGGCGATGATTGTTGCCCACCGCGGCATTCCTGCGATGGGCGAGAACAGTCCGCTCAACAGAATAATAATCAGTATCAGGAACATAACGAGGAACATAGCTTGTTGCAGCGTTTCGGAATAGTTGGATATGATAAGCCCCAAGCCCGATATGCCGATGATGTAAACGGTGGCGAGCAGTATCAGCGAGGCGTTTCCCGACGGGAACAGCCCGTAAACGCCCCAGACGAGGAAGAAGGACACGAGCAAGATAAAAAAACCGATAATCCAGTAGGGGATAAGTTTCGCGACGATGAAGCTGAACTTGCCAACCGGCGTGGTGTTGATTTGCTGTATGGTTCCCGTTTCCTTCTCGATGACGATGTTCAGCGCAGGTAAGATACCGCAAATCAGCGTGATGATAAGCATCATAAAGGCAGGAAGCATAAAGCTCTTGTAGTCGAGGTTTGCGTTGAAACGGTAATTGGGGACGATTTCGATGCGGGGCGCGGCTGCTCGTGTCGCGAGAGATGGGTTTTCCGCCCTTAGCTCGGCGGAAAAATTGTTCAAGATGCGCGTCAGGTAGTTTGTGCCGAGCAGTCCCTGCGTGCCGTTCACGGCATTGGCTGCGATAAAAACCGTGGAACCGTTCTCTTTAACCAGATCTTTGTCGAAGCCCTGCGGAATTTCGAGAATCATATCGCAACTGCCGTTGTCGATGTCGTCAAAAGCCGTGTCGAAGGTTGGCGACATGCCGTTCAGAATGAAATAGGACGATGCGTTGATTTTCCCGATAAGGCGTTGCGAAAGCAGGTTTTTGTCGTTGTCCACCACGTTCACGCGAATGTTTTTCACTTCGAAACTGACTGTCCACGGAAAAATCAGCAGAATCATAACCGGGTATGCCGCAATCAGTTTCGGAAGGATACTGTTGCGGAAAATCTGCTTGAACTCTTTCTCTATCAGGTATTTTATTGCGCTCATTCCAATCGGTTTTTAATTTTTGCGATGCTCAACGAGAGAAGCACGACTACCATTCCCGCGAGGATACTCATTTCTTTCAGCACCGGAGCCACCCCGGAACCTTCGATCATTACTTTTTTTACCGCCGAGATGAACCATCGCGCCGGAAAAACCATCGAGAGCCATTGCAAGAGCAAAGGCATATTGTCGATGCTGAAAAACATTCCCGAAAGCAATAGGGTGGGCACCATCAACCCGATCGCCGAAAT